>JASHRH010000040.1 GCA_030037475.1 Acidobacteriaceae bacterium | reverse complement strand
TGCAACATGTATCTGCGGCCGCAGATGTGGAACCAGATCCGCGAAGGCGAGATCCTCACCTGCGAGTCGTGCGGGCGGCTGCTCTGTTACGATTCCGCGCTGGAGCCCCAGCCCGAGCCGGAGAGGCCGAAACGTCGAAAAACGGGCGATCAGGAATCAGTAGTCAGCGATCAGTAAAAGCCACGGCGAAAGCATTTTCGCAGAGCTGATTCGCTGGCGACTGGCCTGTTCGCTGATCGCCTGGTCACGGCCTTTTGCTGTCGATCCAGTATTCCGTGCGGGCGGTCAGCCGGAGCTGGGGGCGGTCGATGAGGGTCAGCCGGAGCGCGTGCAGGCCGGGCGTGGGACTGGTGGGAGTGAAGCTGAAGACATAGAAGTTCGGCACGTCGTGCGAGACCTGAATGAGGTCCTTCCGGAGGGATTTGGCGTTTTTGAAATGGAAGAACTCGCCGCCGGCGAGGTGAGCGATGGTCCTGGCCGTGTCGGCGCGGAGCGCGTCATGCGCGGCGAGAAAGGCCATAGTGGCGAGGCGCAGCGGCGGAGCGAGCTGGCTGATGCAGTCCAGCACCTGGCGCGGGTAATGGCCTTTGTACTCGGCGGCGTCGCCGGGATCGCCCTCGTAGTCGCGGCTGAAGCAGCCGTGCGCGGGGCCGGGCTCGGCGTCACTGAACTTCCCGGCCTCGTGCGCGACGGCGGAGCGCGTGCTGGAAAACGCAAACGTGTACATCGTCGTGTTGGTGTCGCTGATGAGGCGCAGCGCCTGGCCCGCCGTGGTGGCGCTGCCCTGGTCGATGGTCTCACTGATGAGCAGCAGCTCGCGGCGATAGTTCGGCGGCTGGTGGCTCAGCAGGCGTACCGCGAAGGCGACCGCGTCAAGGATGGATCCGCCCGCGTTGCCGGAATGCAGACGGTCAAGAGCAGCGGAAACGGAATCGGTGTTGCTGGTGAAGGGCACGATGAGATGCGGAGCGCTGTCGAAGGTCACGAGCGCGACGCGATGCTCCTCCGCGCCGACAACCGAGTCGAGGATGGCGCCGAGGCCCTGGTAATCGGCGAGATGCGCGGCGCCGTCGCCGCCGGTTTCGACCACGATGGCCATGGCGAGCGGTTGCCAGTCGGTGTCGGAAACCAGGGAGATGTGCTGCGGAATGCCGTCGTCCGTGAGGCGGAAGTCGGAGGGCTTGAGCGCGAAGATGACCTCGCCTTTCTTCGTGGTGACGAGGGCCGGCACCTCGACGAGGTTCGACTGCACGGTGATGGTGGGCGTCGCGGGCTGCTGCGCGAAAGCGGCGCCGATGAGGAGACCGAAAACCAGCAGCGCGAGGGGGAGGGGGCGGCGCATCGGATTGGGATTATTGTAGGTGGGGTCGGCCGATAGCTGAAACCGAGGAGTCACGGCGCGGGCTGGGAGGCTGCCCGCTGGTGGTTAAGCTGAAGCAGACGCTCCAGGATTTCCTGATTCGTGAGATTCGCGGGCCAGCCGTAGGCAGCGAAAACGGCAGCATCGAGGCGGGCATGAGCGTGCGCCAGCCACGCGGGTTTTTCGTTGTAGAGGCTGGTGAGGGTGCGCTTTTTCAACTCGTCTTCGGGCGCGCCGCGAGGATGCAGCCACTTGTTGCGGAGCTGGACGAGCTCGCGGGCGGCTTCGGCAATGGCTTTCACGCGCGGATCGTCTTTCGGCTCCTGGCCGGGCGGCCAGGGCAGCGGAAAGGTCTCAAAGGTGCTGGTCGGGGTGTAGCGGAAGCCGCTTTCTACCTCGCGGAGCTGAGTGCCCGTCTGCCGAGCCCAGATTTCGTGGATGCGGGAGTGCAGGACGCCGAAGAAGTAGTCGTCGTCACGGGCGAAGACGCAAACGCCGCTGTCGGGGACGACCTCCGGTCGATACCAAACAAAGAGCCGGTGCTTTGACACTCGCGGGGTAACTATTACTCGAGCGAGCCCCTGCGTTGCTACTTTCAGGTCGGAACCGCTCCGCCCCAGCCTCCACCAGTTCTCCCGTCGCTGGGCATCCCGGTTCTTATCACGGAACGGTTTTACACGCTTGCGTACCAACTCGAACGGTCCTTCAAATAGTGCCGCCTCGTTTTCTGGCAGTTCCGCAAAGTCGATGATCCAAAGATTCCGGGGCCTTCCGGTAAGGTCCGAAGCTGCGATCCATGGCTTGACCACCCGCTCGTTCGGGAGCAAGTTCGGGTTTCCCATTCTTAGCAGCCTCTGCGCATCCTCCGAGGTGATCTCGAATTTTCCTACCTTGACCGGGCCTTGGAAGCAGATGCCCGCGTTCTCCGGCAGCACGGCGGCTGCGGTGGTATCCGTTCCGCTGGTCAGGTCCGAGTTGATTTCCTTTACCGGTTCGCCGTCGAGCACCGGCTGGGTTTCGCTGTCACCGGGCTGCTCGAAGCCCACCATGGAGATGCGCACCGCCGCGCCATCCAGGATCCACGGACGGTCGCTCCACGCCATGAAGATGTGCGCAGACTCCTTCACCCGGTCGAGCGACTGGCGATTGGCGCCACCCCGGATGGCCTGCGTGGCCAGAAGTCCGGCGCGTTTGGCCTTCCCAGCCTGGAGCGCCGCTCTTGCTTTCTCGAACCAGTAGACGACCAGGTCGGATTCCGGCGCGACACGGCCCTCCCACAGCCGGAAAAGATCGTCCACATACTTGTCTTTCAGCCCCGTGCGCAGGCGTTTGCCGCCGAGGAACGGCGGATTGCTGACGATGAAATCCACTGCCGGCCACTCCGGCTCGCGCGGACGGCCCTTTGCGTCGTGATCGAGGATGGCGTCGGCGTGACGGATATTTTCGAGCTTTTGCAGGACGGGGTGGTCGGGGATCGGCGTGGCGTGCTCGTGCAGCCACTGGACGTAGCCGATCCAGACAACGATGGAAGCGAGCTCGTGGGCGTAATAGTCCGTCTCGATGCCGAAGAGCTGGGCCGGGGTCACGGCGGTGGCCGGCGGGACAAGCAGCGCGTGCTGCGATCCAAGGGTGTGCGCCTGCCACCAGAGTTCGAGAAGGCCGCGCAGGGCGACGTAGAGGAAGTTGCCGGAGCCGCAGGCGGGATCGAGAATGCGGATTTTGCCGAGCTCCGCGATCCAGCCGTCGAGCCGCTCCTGCATGCGGCGGCGCAGGCTCCGGTGGGCCGCGCCGTTGACCTGGGCGGCCTGTTCGGCAAGCGCCTCGATCTCTTCGCGCGCCTCCGACCAGCGGCGGCGCAGCGGCTCCAGCACCACCGGCTCGACGATCAGCGCGATATCGGCCTCACTCGTATAATGAGCGCCGATCTGGGAGCGCTTCTCGGCGTTCAGGGATCGCTCAAACAGTGTGCCGAAGATCGAGGGCGCGACGGCGGACCAATCGAGTTTGGCCGCGTCGCAGAGGACGCCTGTGTCCGCGGCGTTCAACTCGAGGATTTCATCGTTATCGAAGAGGCCGCCGTTGAACCAGTGGATGCTCCACGGACCGTAGGCGCTGTTTTCTTCCGACATGGCCCGGAAGAGGGCCCGCAGCTTGGGCTCCAGAGCGCGGGGCCTCCCGCGATGCAGATTGACGAGTTCGCGAAAGAGGTGGCCGGGGAGCAGGCCGATGGAGTCCGCGAAAAGACAGAAGAGCAGCCGCATGAGGAAATGGGCGACCTTCTGGCGGTCGGCGCCGCGGCGGGGATCGGCGCCTTCCAGCTCGATGGATTCCGCAAGACGACAGAATTTCTCGGCAGCCTCCTCGGTGACTCGCCGCGAGGCGGCTTCCGGACGCAGCTCGCCGGGATCGGTAAAGACCCAGCGAAGGACGTCGAGCGGCGGTGCGGGGCAGGTCTCGACGGGTTTGTTGGTGTAGAGCTCGGCCTGGGTGAAGGCGAATTTTTGCTTCTTCGTGTTTTCGAAATTGGTGTGGACCTCGTAACGGTCCATGTCGCAGACGACGAGGAGAGGTGGGTTCTCCAGAGCCTCCCGGTATTCGAGGAGTTGCAGATAAGCCTCGTGCAGGTCCTTATGGTCTCCTTTGTATTCCCAGCCGAAGAAGCCGCGCTTCCACACGTCTGCCCAGCCCTTGCCACGGGAAACCTTGCTGACGCGCTTTTCGAAGGTGAAGAACTCGCCGGCGGGGTCGACGTCGGCCGGCCGGGGGTGTCCGACCAAATCGCACAGATCCAGGAAATGCTCCTGCGAGGCCGAGCGTTCCGAACGCCGGGAGGCATTCCATTTCTCGTGGAACTGCGAGAGAGTGATGGGCATTGAAATCCGATTCTAAAACGCGAGGTGCCGGGCAAGACAGGCGATGTACCTAATCAGGACACGGTATCGCCGATTCGGTGTCCGCCAATTCAATTCGGCACACCATCGCGGTATGCACACTGGCGTTACCACCGTACCCTGGGTACGCCGGTTTTTTCTTGATCGAAGCTCCACCGCGCGCAATCCTAAAAGAGAGGAAACGTGTCTCGCGAAGGGCTGCCGCAAGCGGCCCTTTCGCTTTGCGGGACGACGGTAGAAGCCGCAGCTTTCAGGCTGGTTTGCATCCGCGCCTTGAGGCGCGGAAAGGCGCAAACAAAGGACTTCGAGGGTAATACCCTCAGCGGAATTATCCCTTTGACAAACCTTATTGTGCTGAGGGGGAGTCTTTAGCCTTCCAGGGTGTATCAGCTTACGGTTTTGCCGCGCGGCTCTTTCGCTGAGACTTCCGTTTTTTCTTTGGCTCGGGCTTCGTCTCCAGCGCTGCCAGTACGGTCTGCCTGAAGTCCAGGGGAATTTTCAGTTTGGACGGTTTCTCCTGCTTTCCCATCTTGGCCCTCGCTGGGTATTGCGTCGAATAGTTGTGCCTGGCCTATAGCGTCTACTGGTTTCGTTTTGGGCTGCTCAAGCTCTTCAGGTGGCAGAGGCAAGTCGCAGATTCGTTTGACATCTATTTTTAGCCTTCTCCCGTGCGCTTCAATGTCCGTGTCGTCAGAGTAAATGATCGTCGCACCAGCGGCTTTGCTGATTGCTGCAATCTGAATGTCGAACTTGACTTTGGCCCACGTTGCGAGCGGCTGGCTCTTGTGCTCTGCCTTTATGATCGCTATCAGTTCAGCCGCGTCGATTGCCGCGAGCTGATCGAATGGCAGCACCTGAAATTTATAGGCATCTCCAATCGTTTGCAGATACTTGTATTTCCCCTTGCCTGAGCGCACGAGGATCTCAGCGAGTGCCGGAGTCGGGACGCCAATGATCTGGTCGGTGGCGTTCAGTGTGGCAACCAGATAGTTGACTCGCTCTCGGAACTTCGTGACAGGCTGGTTGCTGCGATCCTTCGCTGGCTCCGGGTCCGGGTGCAGATAAACAACCAAGTAGCTGGCATCGAAAATGATCATTGGACAGGCTCATCCTCGCCATGACGGATTCGCCTCAGTTCCGCCAGTGGGTCTTTAACCTGATTCCACTCGTTTTCATCAATTGCTCGGAGCTTGTCGAACGTGGCGATTATGCTCTCTTCGGCAAGCGGCATGGGGTCGAAGGACTGGATGGTGAACCTGTCCTGCACCCAGACCTGATCTTCGTTGCGAATATAGGTGCCCACTCCATGTACGCGAACGATCTGAAGATAAAAGCCAGCCAACTGCTTAGACAGCGGCTCGCTCGTCTCGCAATAAAACATCTCTCGGTCAGCGCGCTCAATCCAAATCGGGATCGTGTCTCCCCTTCCGCCGACGCGACGCAGCTTGCCTACGATAGTTCCGTGTTCCCTGATCTTTGGGTAGCTGTCAGGCTGCGGCTGGCGTATGCCGGGAAATTCCGCCAATTCAGCGTTGCCGTTGACTAAAAACGCAGAGCCGCTATCGCGTTTCAATCTCCGGTCGATCCGCTGATACGCAGCTACGGCATCAGGATCGCCGGTCCCCTCGGACGCGCCTCGGACGCGGTTGAAAATTCGAGTTTCCTCCAGGGCGTCGTAGTACAACAGGGGAGCTGCGCTTCCATCCTCGACCTTGATGAGATGGATACTTTCTTTGTGTCCAAGCAGCACAGCAAGATCGGTAAGATATTCGGCCAGGCGCGCCATTGGCAGCGTTGTGGGCGTGAAGTCCACATCGTCGATCTTCCCCTCGATTTTGAATCGCAGTTCCTTGAAATCTGGCATCGGCGGCCTCCATGATACACTTCACCTGTACCGCCTCGCTCATCTCAGCCAACCGCCAAAGAGAGCCCGCCTGCCAGCGGGCTTTAACCTTTTTGGCGCATCTTCCGCCACATCCACCGAGACATTGGTTTGGGCGGATCGAACAATTCTAGTTGGCGCTGTCCATAGCGCCAGTACGGGACTCTGACGATTCCCGCAGTTGAAGCCTTTTTCCCTCCGCCTGGCTGAGCGCCAGCAGAGTGCGCTGAGTGTCATCGATCTTCCGGGCGTTGTAGCGGAAATCGAATTCGCTCAGGTAACGATGGAGATGGTGACTCCCAACCTGGTGGTACACGCCAGTCAGACCACGCTTGAGGATGGAGAACACGCCCTCAATCGTGTTCGTATGAATCGTTGCGACACCCGGCTCCTTTCGGGAATACTCACCGTTGCCGTGGTTCACCGTGTGATGAGCGCCGAATCTCACGCCCAAACCGTCATAGGACGCGAAACTGTCCGTCATGATGACGCCGGATTTGTCCACCTGCTTCCGCAGAATCCCGACCAAATTGTCTGCGGTGACGCGCTCGACGTGGAAGGAACGAACATCGCCGTCCCGTTTCACGAGCGCGAACACCGCTTGCTTGTGACTATTCGCGGAAGGGCGGCCTACTTCGCCCCGATGCCGCTTTCCTCCGACATACGTCTCATCGGCTTCGATCACACCGCGCAACTTTTCGGTGAATGATGGCTGGCTCATCATGTAGCGAATACGATGAGCCATGAACCACGCAGACTTGTACGTCACGCCCAGCATCCGGTGTAGCTGATGGGCGCTCATCCCCTTTTTGGACGCACAGAGAAGATGGATAGCCAGCAGCCATTTGTTCAGGGGAATATGGCTATCCTCGAAGATCGTATTGACGGTGACGGTGAACTGCTGCTCACACGCCTTGCACTTGTAGACGCCGGGGCGGACGGGCTTCTTGCTGCCCGGCTTCGGCGTGAGTTTGTACACGATCCTGCAATCGCAGTGAGGGCAGACCGGCCCGTTCGGCCAGCGCTGCGCCTCAAGGAACTCACGAGCTTTGTCAGCGTCCTGGAAGTGCCGGGTTTCGGCTAAGTTCAGCATTTTCAGTCACCTTAACGACTGAAAACAGGTTACGCTTTTTCTTCCGGTTTGTCAAGTATATAATTCCGACCCTCAGGGTATTACCCTCGAAGTCCAGCAGAATCAGCCATATGCCGCACCCCACCCTTCAAAGAATTTTTCCCGGGGCGGGCACTGAGTCGCTACATCAGTTCCTCGATGAAGCTCTGGGCAACGGCAGGGTCGATGTGAGGGGCGCGGCCGACCATGGGGCCGTCCTTCAGCACCGGCTCGGCCTGATCGAGGGAAGGCAGGTCGGTGCGCTCGTAGAAGCGGCCGATGGGGATCTCCTCGCCCCACAGAGTGGACTTCTCCATCGCGGCGAGCCAGTCGGAGGCATCATACGCGGGGTCGTCCTCGAGCTTCTTCACGCGCGGCCGGAACCACTGGAAGGTGTTGTCCTTGTTGTAGGTGACGCAGGGGCTGAAGACGTCGAGGAACGAGAAGCCCTTGTGTTGGATCGCCAGGCGGATCAGCTCCGTCAGGTGCTTCTGCTCGCCGGAGAATCCGCGGGCGACGAACGTGGCTCCGGCGGCCAGCGCCATCGTGATGGGATTGATGGGGCCTTCGATGTTGCCGTGCGGCGTACTCTTGGTCTTCATGCCGAGGCGGCTGGTGGGCGAGGTCTGGCCGGTGGTGAGACCGTAGATCTGGTTGTCCATGATGATGTAGGTCAGATCCACGTTGCGGCGCATGGTGTGGGTGAGGTGGTTGCCGCCGATGCCGAGGCCGTCGCCGTCGCCGCCGGTGACCAGCACGGTGAGCTCGTGATTGGCCATTTTCAGGCCGGTGGCCACAGGCAGCGCGCGGCCGTGGAGCGTGTGCATGCCGTAGGTTTCAATGAAGCCGGGAAAGTTGGAGGAGCAGCCGATGCCGCTGACGGTGACGATCTGATGGTTGGGGATTTGTAACTCAACCAGTGCCTTTTGCACGGCAGCGAGCACCCCGAAGTCGCCGCAGCCAGGGCACCAGTCGGGGTCGACGCGGCCTTTGAAGTCAGCCTGGGTGAGGGGCTTCGGGCTTTCAACAATGGTAGCCATGATTTTCTCCTCGGAACTTTTGTTTCACCACGGAGGACACGGAGAACACAGAGGAAACGATTTCGATCTCTGTGCGCGGTCTGGCATGGTTCCCTTCACACCATCACCTCGTGGGACGGGACGGACAGCGTAACGTCACCGGCGAGTTGTTCGCGGACGGCTTCGACGATGTGGTGCGGCATGAAGGGTTCGCCGTCGTACTTGCGGATGTGTCCGTCGGCGACGAAGCTGGTTTCGCTGCGCAGGTAGCGGGCAAACTGGCCGCTGTAGTTGTTCTCGACGATGATGGTGCGCTTCGCGTTGCGGAGCAGATCGAGGATGACTTCGCCGTGGAGCGGGACGAGCCAGCGGATCTGGAGCTGGTTCGCGGTGATACCCTGCTCGGCGAGCTGCGCGCGGGCTTCTGAGAGTACACCCTGCGTCGAACCCCATCCGATGAGAGTGACATCGGCGTCGGCGGGACCCTGGAGCGTGGGCGGAGGGACGGCGGCGGCGATTCCCTTCTCCTTGCGCATGCGCTTTTCCATCATGGCGCGGCGCTTGGCGTGGTTGGTGAACATGTCGCTGATCAGGACGCCGTCTTCGTCGTGCTCGTCGCTGGCAACCACATGGGTGTATCCGGGGATGCCGGGGATGGCGCGCGGCGAGACGCCGCTTTCGGTGATCTTGTAGCGCTTATAAGCGCCCTGCTCGCCGTTCGGGGTCGTGATCATCTCGCTGCGATCAACGGGCGGCGCGAAGTTCAGCACGGAAGGCTCAACGCTGAGACGGCCTTCCGAGAGCAGCAGGTCGCAGAGCACGAGGCCGGGGACCTGGAACTTGTCGACAACGTTGAAGATTTCGGGGATGAGCGTAAAGCAGTCGCCGATGTCGAGCGGAGCGGCGATGACGCGGGGATAATCACCGAAGGCAGCGCCGAGCATCTGCCAGAGGTCGCCCTGCTCGGTTTTGGTGGGGACGCCGGTGGACGGGCCCGCGCGCATGCAGTCGATGACGACGATGGGGATCTCCGCCATGGCGGAGAGGCCGAGAGCTTCGGACATCAGGGCGAATCCGCCGCCGGAGGTGGCGCACATGGCGCGCACGCCAGCGTGAGCCGCGCCGATGGCCATGTTGACGACGCCGATTTCGTCCTCGACCTGGCGAACCATGATGCCGGCTTTGCGGCCGTGCGTGGCGAACCAGTGCAGGACGCCGGTCGACGGGCTCATGGGATAGGCGGAGTAGAACTTGACGCCCGCCGCGGCTCCTCCCATGGCGAGGGCGGTGTTGCCGGAGAGGACGGCGTACTTCTTGTCGGTCATCTCCAGCGGGTGTGCGAAGGCCTGAAAGTGCTGCGTGGCGTAGTCATAGCCGGCACGGGCGACGGCGATGTTCTCGTCGGCGACGGCGGGAGCTTTCCTGCCGAACTGCTCGCGGATCACGTCTTCAAGAGACTGAAAGCCGATGCCCATCATGCTGAGGGCCGCGCCGATGGCAAGGGTGTTCTGCGCGACCTTGTTCTTCGTGATGTCGGCGAGCGTGGAGACGGGCAGCGCGCAGAGTTGGACGCCGTCAGCGGCTTCGCCGGGCTGGATGGTGTCGGAGTTGTAGATACAGGCTCCGCCGCGGCCGAGCAGGCGCAGATGGCGGTCCATGGTGTCCTGATTGAGCGGGATGAGCAGATCCATGGTATCGCCCATATTCGTGACGGGCTCGATGCCGGCGCGGATGGTGAGGAAGGTATGGCCGCCACGGATGATGGACTGATAGGCGTTATAGGCGTTGAGGTGCAGGCCGCGGCGGGAGAAGATCCTGGCGAAGATATCGCCGGGAGTGGCGACACCCTGGCCAGCGGCGCCTCCGATGCCGATGGAAAACGTATGACTCATGGTTCTGCTCCCTGCAGAAAGTGCTGACTGGCGTGCGGAATTCTGAGATGCCAATCAGGATACACCCGCGAGCGGACGATTCGACAGGGGGAAAGCGATGGAATCCGGCTCACGCTGCCGGGGGCAGAGGCGAGAAATTCTCCATGTCCCACTCGAGGCCGCGTATGCTGCCCTGGGAGCCGGAGAGCGTGTTCAGCCAAAGGACGTGGCCGTGCCCGTCGAGGAGAATCGCCGCCGGCCACATGTCGATAGCGAAAGGTTTCAGCTCGGTGTTGGACACCACCAGCACGGGCAGTTGGCGAGGCAGCTCCGCGCGAAGAGCCCGAATGTACTGCAGCACCTGCGGATCGGAAGTGTCGTCGCCAGTGTTTGCCGCATAAGAGGTAACCGCGATGACGTTGAGACCGGGTATCACGTGATCCTCGCCCAGGTCCTTCATGACGCTCTGAATGGTTGCGACGGACGCCGGCCCGGCCAGGGAGAATACCAGAACGAGGGTGCGGTCATCGCTCATCCGGATGAGCATATTTCGTCCCTGGCGCAATACGGTGCGATGCGCGGCGGGATTGGGATCGTAAAGGAGAATTCGGTGGGCAACCGGTTGGCCAGCTATGGGGAGTTCCAGGCCGTGAAATTCGCGAACCGGGCTGGCCTGAGCGTAAAGGTGATAGCGGGCGAGCGCGTTGTGGATGGCAGGGGCATAGGCGCTATCGGCGATGGAAGGGGCGGCAATCAGAGCCTCCACACGGTCGACGATTTTCTCCGCATCGTCGAACTGGCCGCGACGGCGCAGGCGGTCGGCGCCGCGAAGCGCGTCGCGGACGAGCATAGCGGCATCCACGGAATCGCCATTGCCGCTGAGCGAGCCACCCTGGGCAAGAGCTTCGAGGATGTGGGGTAGCTGCAACGCGTCGAGCCGGCCGATGACGGCACGATCGGCGGCGGACTCGCTGGCCTGGGCGGCATCCACGACCATATCGATGGCGAGATTCGTGCTGGCGTCGTAGGGAAACATGCTGAGCAACGAGTCCACCTGGCTTTCGGCGGACGTAACCCACTTCAGGCCGAGAAATGCGCGCGCGAGCAGAAGGCGGCCCACTTCCGGCGACTTCAACTTCGGCAGTTCCAGATAGCTGATGAGCGCCTCGCGGGCGGCCATGAAGTCCTGACCGAAGATACAGAGCTTCCCCAGCGAGAGCAGCGCTTCGTCCTCAACCTTCTGCTTCGCCAGCAGGTCGCATTGCTGTTTGGCGCGTGCGATGCCGATGCCCAGTGCCCATTGGTCGGCGTCCGTCAGGTCGCCCGAGGCTTCGCGGGCATTGTTGAAGGGCTGCAGCGCGTAGAGATACGCCGTGGAAGGACTCATCGCCGGAACCGGCGTCGTGGCAACGGGCTTCGACGGAACGGGTCCCAGGTCAGAGGCGAGCTTCTTCTTTGCAGCCGGAGCGAATGTGGGTGGGATGGCTGCGGGCCTTTGCTGCGCCACGACGAAGGGGCTTAGTACGAGCAACAGAAGAAGAATCCGCATGCAGCGCAGCGTATCACGCCGGACCTCGCAGGAATGAATAAGGCTGCAACTGGTCTCATCCATGCCTTGCGCTCAAATATGGCTCGAGTGCGACCCGCCATTGAAGCGGGTCGCAAGCCGTTCGCCTGGGCCAGGAACCTGTTGATGAGACCAGTTCTGGACGGTGGACGAACGCCACACGGCGTGGAGCAGGAATTCGCGGTTGCCTTCGGCGCCGGCGATGGGCGAGGGGATGACGTCGAGATCGCGGCCGGCGAGCGAGCGCACGCAGGCAACGACTCGGTCGATGGCGAGCTGATGGGCGGCGGGATCGCGCACGATGCCGCCTTTGCCGACGTGTTCGCGGCCAGTTTCGAACTGAGGTTTGACAAGGATGACTGCGCGCAGGCGAGGAGGACTTTCCTCAGGGGCTAAAGCCCCATCGTCGTGGCTGGCTTTATCGGCACGACTCAAGTCGTGCCCTGATACCAGGCACCGATGCTGAGGTACTTCGCCGTGAGATGTGAGTTCGTGCCCTGATACAGGGCCTACGCCCAAGGCGGCTAAGACAGGCGGCAAAACCAGCGTGGCGGAGATGAAAGAGACATCGACGGCAAGGAAAGAAATGCCGGGAGGCAGGTCGCCGGGAGCGAGCAGGCGGGCGTTGGTGCGCTCCATGAGAGTGACGCGGGGATCGTCGCGGAGGGATTGCGCGATCTGGCCGTAGCCGGTGTCGATGGCGAGGACGCGGTCGGCGCCGTGCTGGAGCATGCAGTCGGTGAATCCGCCGGTGGAGGCACCAACGTCGAGGCAGAAGCGGCCGGCAAGGTTGACAGACCAGTGGGCGAGCGCGGCTTCCAGCTTGAGACCACCGCGGCTGACGTAGCGGAGATCGGAGCCGAGGAGACGAATGGGCGCGTCGGCGTCGATAGCGTGACCGGGCTTGTCCGATTTCTGGTCGTTGACGAGGACGCGGCCGGCGAGGATGAGAGCCTGGGCGCGTTCACGTGTGGGAGCGAGGCCACGTTCCACCAGCAATTTGTCGAGACGGATTTTCATGGATGGAATTTCGCGGGGTTCGCGCACAGCATCCCAATGAGTTACGCAAGGGGCGCTGACCCGATTATCCCCTGAGGAACGGATTGATGGCGTACGCACAAGACGAGGGCAAGACGACAAGGCGATTTAGGCCTGGGTTCTGGATCGGATGGATTCTGGCGGCGGTGTTTGTGTGTATCGCGGCGTGGCTGGCGCATCACTCGGCGTGGCTGCAGCGGGAACTGAATCTGGCGCAGGGCAATGCCGCGCAGGCGCAGATGAAGCTGGATCATGCCAACGAGGTGGCCAACGTGCTGACGTCGTCGCAGGCACGGCATGTGATGCTGACCGAAGCGCGCGGACCGGCGCGGCCGTCAGGCCAGGCAAACTGGCTGGAGAACGAGGGCGCGCTGGTGTTTGTGGCGAGCGGACTGAAGCCGCTGCCGGCGGGCAGGACGTATGAGCTGTGGATGGAGCCGGCGCAGGGCAAAGCGCCGCTGCCGGCGGGGATGTTTGAGCCGAATCCTGATGGCAGCGCCGCCGTGGTGCTGCCGCCGCTGCCGGCGCACACGCAGGCGAAGCGATTCCTGGTGACGGTGGAACCGGCGGGTGGGTCGGCGACGCCGTCGTTGCCGATCGTGATGGAGAGTCAGGAGTCAGGAGACAGTAGTCGGTAGTCGGTAAATTGGAATGCCGATAGCTCAGGCCGCGGTTGCGGTTTTCCTGACTCCTGATCGCTGACTCCTGCTTTGGCGCGATACACTGTCCGCGGTTCATCCACAGAGCTATGAGCATGAAAGAACCGGTCACGCTGGCAGTGGATATTGGCGGCACAGGGCTGAAGGTGCTGTGCCTGGATCATGAAGGCAAACCGCTGACGGAGCGGTTGCGCACGCCGACACCGAATCCGGCCACGCCGGTGCGGGTGCTGCTGGCGCTGGACAGGCTGAAAGCGCAGATGCCCGCGTTCGATCGCGTGAGCGTCGGGTATCCGGGCGTCATCAAGCAGGGCGTGGTGATGACCGCGGTGAATCTGAACCCGAAATGGGTGGGTTATCCGCTGCAGGCGGCGCTGCAGAAGCGCTGGAAGAAGCCCGTGCGCGTGGCGAACGACGCGGCCGTGCAGGGGCTGGGCGCGGTTTCCGGGCGCGGGATCGAGCTGATCCTGACGCTGGGGACGGGGATGGGATCGTGCCTGTTTGTGGATGGGCACATGTGCCCGCTGGAGCTGGGGCATCATCCGTGGCGGAAGAAAACGTATGAGGATTACCTGGGCATTCGCGGGCTGAAGAAATACGGGAAGAAGAAGTGGAACCGGCTGCTGGCGCTGGCCATCGCGCAGACGGCAGCGACGTTCAACTGGGATCACCTGTATCTGGGCGGCGGGAACACGAAGTTCATCCGGATGGAGGCGCGGCCGGAAGTGACGATCGTGTCGAATCTGGACGGGCTGCTGGGGGGCGTGGCGTTGTGGAGGGATCAGTGAGCAGCGATCAGGATTCGGGGAGCGCCGGTCCGACGAAGTCGGGCGTCGGGAGGACAACCGCCGGCCCTCCTCGTGAGAGCTTTGTTCGCTGGCAGGGTGTTACAAACGCCCAGCTTGGGTACACCGTCAACCTGCTCCTCGCATTTGCGGCGGCCTCAGTCGCTTTCGGCTTCTCGTTTGTCAAAGAATCTACGTTCCAGCCAAGCTGCGCCATACGCGTTGTTTTCGGAGCATCGCTTCTCCTGCTTCTCGCGTCGGTAGGGGTCGGGTTGTTCTGTGCCTGCAATCGACTCCGGGATTTCAGAATGACCGCGGCTATCGCGCACGACAGAGAGACACCGCGCCGTGAGTGGGGCGCCGAGTGGATAATCAAACACTTCCTTTCGCAAAGACGGAAGGAGGCTCGGGCATTAGGGAGACGGACGTGGCTTCTCTTCCGTGCACAGGCTGTTCTCTTCTTTTTCGGTATGCTCCTGCTAATCGCCGCATTGGCGACGGTCTACTGGACGAAGGTTTGACGCCTGAACCGCTCCGATAATTGCTGCGTTCCGTGTCTAGCTCAACGCGCCACGATATGCTCCGCATGCAGCTTTTGGAGCGGGTTGATGGTGATCCTGCGGCGCTGCAGCGCGGCGATGCCTTCAGCGGCAGCGCGCGCGGCGGCGAGCGTGGTGATGGTCGGGATGCGGGCGAGCACGGCGGCGCGGCGGATGGCTTTCTCGTCGAAGTACGGATCCTGTCCGCGCGGCGTGTTGACGATAAGCTGAATGCGGTCGCCCTTGATGAGATCGACGACGTTGGGGCGGCCTTCCTTGACCTTGAAGACGCGCTCGACGGTCATGCCGGCTTTTTCGATGGCGTTGGCGGTGCCTTCCGTCGCGACCAGACGGAAGCCAAGCTCCATGTACTGGCGTGCGAGGTTGACGAGGTTCGTCTTGTCGCGGTCGCTGACGCTGAAGAAGACCGTGCCCTTGAGCGGGAGCGAGAGCCCGGCGGAAAGCTGGGCCTTGGCGAAGGCTTCGCCAAAGTTGTCGGCCACGCCCATGACTTCGCCGGTGGATTTCATCTCCGGGCCAAGGACGGTGTCGACGCCGGGGAACTTGCCCCAGGGGAAGACCGGCGATTTGACGTAGAAGTGCGAGCCGGTGCCGAGGTCGTGCTCGTTGACATCGAGCAGGTCGCGCAGGCGGCGGCCGGTCATCAGGCGCGAGGCCATCCTGGCGAGCGGCACGCCGGTAGCTTTCGAGACATACGGCACCGTGCGCGAGGCGCGCGGATTGACCTCGATGACGTAGACCGTCTCCGGCTGCCCTGCCTTCACCACCCCAGCGAGCTCGCTCGCTGGGGACCCCGGCTGTTTGCGCTGAATCGCGAACTGCAGATTGACGAGGCCGACGACTTTGAGCGCGAGGGCGAGCCGCCGGGTGTAGCTGCGGATCGTGTCGAGCGTGGCCGGCGCGAGATCGACCGCGGGCAGAACGCAGGAGGAGTCGCCGGAGTGGATGCCGGCTTCCTCGATGTGCTGCATGATGCCGGCAATGACGACGTCTTTACCGTCGCAGAGCGCGTCGACATCGACTTCGACCGCGTCCTCGAGGAAGTGATCGATGAGGATGGGGCGATCCTGTGAGTATTCGACGGCTTCCTGCATGTAGCGAGAGACGCTGGCCGCGTCGTAGGCAATGACCATCGCGCGTCCGCCGAGAACGTAGGAGGGACGGACGAGGACGGGGTAGCCGATGCGCTCCGCTCCGGC
>JASHRH010000375.1 GCA_030037475.1 Acidobacteriaceae bacterium | reverse complement strand
CAGAGCGCGTCGACATCGACTTCGACCGCGTCCTCGAGGAAGTGATCGATGAGGATGGGGCGATCCTGTGAGTATTCGACGGCTTCCTGCATGTAGCGAGAGACGCTGGCCGCGTCGTAGGCAATGACCATCGCGCGTCCGCCGAGAACGTAGGAGGGACGGACGAGGACGGGGTAGCCGATGCGCTCCGCTCCGGCGAGAGCTTCTTCGGGGCTGGTGGCGATGATGCCGGGCGGCTGCGGAATTTGTAACTCTTCGAGTAACTTTCCGAAGCGCTTGCGATCTTCGGCAAGGTCGATGGATTCGGGCGAGGTGCCGAGGATGGGGACCCCGGCGGCTTTGAGGCGGAGCGCCAGATTCAGCGGCGTTTGGCCGCCGAACTGGACGATCATACCGACCTCCGCGCCACCGGAAGACTCGTGCTCGTAAACCGCGAGAACGTCTTCAAGGGTGAGCGGCTCGAAGTAGAGGCGGTCGCTGGTGTCGTAATCGGTGGAGACGGTCTCCGGGTTGCAGTTGACCATGATGGTCTCGTAGCCGTCTTCTCGCAGAGCAAAGGCCGCGTGGCAGCAGCAGTAGTCGAACTCAATGCCCTGCCCGATGCGGTTGGGGCCGCTGCCGAGGATGATGACTTTGCGCCTCACCGTCGGCGGCGCTTCGTCTTCCTCGTCGTAGCTGGAGTAGAGGTAAGGGGTGAAACTTTCGAATTCGGCGGCGCAGGTGTCCACGAGCTTATAGACGGGGCGCAGGCCGTGCGTGCGGCGGAGGGCGCGGACCTTCTCGACGCCCTCGGCGCCAGCAAGCGACCAAAGCTCGGCAAGGCGCTCGTCGGAGAGGCCGAGACGCTTGGCCTTGCGCAGCTGCTCGGGCGAGATCTTCTCGGGCGTGGATTCGCCGAGCGTCGCGGATGCGTCAGAGATTTCCTTGATCTGGTAGAGGAACCAGGGATCCATGGTGGTGAGGCGCGCGACCTCGCGGACGGAAAGACCTTCGCGGAAGGCGAAGCGGATGTAGCTGAGGCGCTCGGGCTGGGGCGTGACCAGCTTTTGGGTGAGGCGACGGCGTTCCATCACCTCTGAGCCGGCGCGCTTGCCGGTTTCCAGCGAGCGCGCGGCCTTCATGAGCGCTTCGCGAAAGGTGCGGCCGATGGCCATGACTTCGCCGACGGATTTCATCTGCGGGCCGAGGTTTTCGTCGGCGCCGGGGAATTTCTCGAATTGCCACTTGGGGATTTTGACGACGACGTAATCGATGGTCGGCTCGAAGCAGGCCGGCGTCATTTTGGTGATGTCGTTGGGGATCTCGTCGAGCGTGTAGCCGACGGCGAGGCGCGCCGCGATCTTCGCGATGGGGAAGCCGGTGGCTTTGGACGCGAGCGCCGAGGAGCGCGACACGCGCGGATTCATCTCGATGACGACCATGCGGCCGGTCGTCGGGTTGACCGCGAACTGCACGTTGGAGCCGCCGGTTTCCACGCCGATCTCGCGCATGACGTGGATGGCCGCGTCGCGCATGGCCTGATACTCGCGATCGGTGAGGGTCTGGGCAGGCGCGACGGTGATGGAGTCGCCGGTGTGGACGCCCATGGGGTCCATGTTCTCGATGGAGCAGACAATGATGACGTTATCGGCGAGGTCGCGCATCACCTCCAGCTCGAATTCTTTCCAGCCGAGAACGGATTCCTCGATGAGGCACTCGTGGACGGGCGAGAGATCGAGGCCACGAGCAAGGATTTCCATCAGCTCCTCGCGGTTGTAAGCAAGGCCGCCGCCCGAGCCGCCGAGGGTGAACGACGGGCGGATGATGACGGGGAAACCGATCTTGGTGGCGAAGTCGAGACCGTCGCGCAGATTGTTGACGAGCGCGGAGCGGGGCACGTCGAGGCCGATGCGCGTCATCGCGTCTTTGAAGAGGAGGCGGTCTTCGGCTTTCTTGATGGCTTCAAGGCGCGCGCCGATGAGCTCGACGCCGTATTTGTCGAGGATGCCGGAGTCGGAAAGCTCGACGGCGAGGTTGAGCGCGGTCTGGCCACCGACGGTGGGCAGCAGGGCGAAGACGCCGGAACGGCCAGAGGCTTTCAGCATTTCCGATTCGGCGCGGAGGATTTCGTCGAGGTAGTCCCTGGAGAGCGGCTCGATGTAGGTGCGGTCGGCCAGCTCGGGATCGGTCATGATGGTGGCCGGGTTCGAGTTCACCAGCACGACCTCGTAGCCCTCGGCCTTGAGGGCCTTGCAGGCCTGGGTGCCGGAGTAGTCGAACTCGGCGGACTGGCCGATGACGATCGGGCCGGAACCGATCACGAGGATTTTGGCGATGTCCTTGCGGCGTGGCATTTCTGGTCGCTGCTCTCTTGTGGATCCTATTGGTTTCGGGCCGACGCGATGGCTCTGGCCATGATTGCATTGAGTAGGCCTGAGAATGTAAGTTCCGGCGATGGTTCGGCGTATTCTCCCCGCAAACCTTCCTCGCGAGACGAGAGCATGAGGGCGGCACTGTCGTAATGTCGATCACGAATCAACTTCGTCAGCAGAATCTCGTATCTTTTGGCATAAGAGGCTCCACGGAATTCGTCAAACACCTTGAAATGGGGTTCGCAGACACCAACGGGCCGAAGGGAATCTGTTGCCTTTTCGAGGATCATCACGTATCCGAGCCACGGTCGCTGCGATGGGCTGAACGCTCCTTCTCGGTAAGCGGCCCACAGATCGGTAGCGCTCCCGAGGGCCTCCTCGGTGCGATTGTTGAAGTTATTACCGAATGATCCTACTTGCGACTTGAACTCCATGGCGGCGATGAGGCAGCCATCCACCACTATGAGGAGATCCCATTTTTTCTCTGGCCTGTACCACCCTGGAATCTCGACCGACCTTTCGCAATAAATGTTCGGACGATTGAGCCCGCTCTCTTCAAGGTAATCGCGTACGATCTCAATGAAACCATCCAGCTGTTTTCCTCCTGTGACAGCCGTGCGGAATCCGGCATCGCGAACACCGGTGGAAGTACCCTGACGGTTTGCTTGGGATTCGCGAGTATCCCAGAAATGCCTTACTGCTTCTCGAATTCTCTGCTCCCATCGGGGTTCAAGGCTCATTTCTCTGTCAGCCTCTCGATGGTTGGTTTGTGAAAGAGGCTGCTGGTTTCGGATTCGAAACGGCTGGCTGCCCTATTGCAATAGTCAAGGCTGACCTCATACCCGATGCTGTGCCTGCCACTCCGGGTCGCCGCGATTGCCGTCGTGCCCGAACCGGAAAACGGATCCAGGACCACGTCCCCGGCAAAAGAGAACATTCGAATCAATCTTTGAGCAAGCTCTATTGGGAACGGGGCGGGGTGCTCCCGGGTAGATGCACCAGTCAATCCTGTCCATATTTGCTGAAACCATTCCTGGTAGTTTTCTGCCCCAATGAGACTCAGAATTCGCTTCGCGGCGTCGGGCTTTCGGTAGCCACCCGGTTTGCGGAGCATGAGAATGAACTCGATGTCATTCTTGATCACCGAATTGGGCTCGTAAGGCTTGCCCAGGAAGCCTCCCGCTCCTCCGACCTCGTACACCGCATTTGCTATCTTGTGCCAGATTATTGGTGCCAGGTTGTCGAAGCCGATGTTTCTGCAAACCTCCTGAATGGAAGCATGCAGAGGGACTACGGTGTGCCGTCCTCCGTTTTTTCTTCGGGAGAGACAAACGTCCCCGACCACACAGATGAGACGGCCGCCCGGAATCAGCAATTCGAAGCAGCGAGACCACACCTGCTCTAATTCGTGCAGAAATGCGCCGTAGTCCTCGATATGTCCGAGCTGGCCTTCAGCGTCGTCGTATCGCTTGAGAGACCAATAGGGGGGCGAAGTGAGAACAAGATGGACTGACTCGGGCATTAGAGATGTCATGCGCCTAGCGTCGCCATTCACCAAATAGTGCGTCGTTGGCAGGTTTGGCAGGATCTCTTCGATCTGGCGCACAACGTTTGCATCCCGGGCCATCGCCGGAATGTCGGTCTGATCTAGTTCGTGCTTTGCCAGCTCCGCCGGAATGTGGGGCGCCAAGTTCAGATCTTCGAAAACAGGAATTGACCTTCCTGATCGAGGGTCTGCCACTTGTGCCACGGCATTCATCCCTTCCACTCCTCCATCATTTTGCGGAAGTCGCGGAAGAGGTAGTGGGAGTCGTGGGGGCCGGGGCTGGCTTCCGGGTGGTACTGCACGCTGAAGAGCGGCAGCGAACGATGGCGCAGGCCCTCGAGCGTGTTATCGTTCAGGTCGACGTGGGTGAGCTCGACTTCGTTGGCGTTGATCGACTCCGGATCGACGGCGAAGTTGTGGTTGTGCGCAGTGATTTCGACTTTGCCGGTCTGGACGCATTTGACTGGGTGATTGCCGCCGTGGTGTCCGAACCTGAGCTTGTAGGTTTTGCCGCCGAGGGCGAGTCCGATGAGCTGATGGCCTAAACAAATCCCAAAAATAGGCGTGCGTCCGGCAAGCGAGCGGATGTTCTGCTGCGCATAGGTGACCGGCTCAGGATCGCCGGGGCCGTTCGAGAGGAAAACGCCGCTGGGCTTGAGGGCGAGGACGTCTTCGGCGGAGGTCTGCGCGGGAACGACGGTGACGCGGCAGCCCTCCTGGCACAACATGCGGAGGATATTCTTCTTAATCCCGTAATCGTAGGCAACGACGTGGAGATCGGGCTTCGGAAGTTCGGCTGGCTCGTTCGATGGCAGCGGGTCGGGTCCGTCGTGCTCGAACTCGTAACGATCTTTGGTGGTGACCACGCTGGCGAGGTCCGTGCCGTCCATTTTGCGGATCGCGCGAGCCTTTTCGATGAGCACGCCGGGGTTAGTTTCCTGCGTGGAGATGACGCCGCGCATGACGCCGTGGGTGCGGAGATGGCGGACGAGTGCGCGGGTGTCGATTTCGGAGATGACGGGGACGCGGAAACGCTCGAGGTATTCGTCGGCAGGCTTGAGGGAACGCCAGTTGGAGGCGTGTTCGGAAAATTCACGAGTGACGAGACCCTCGATGTACGGCCTGGTGGCTTCGTCGTCAGCGGGATTCGTGCCGTAATTGCCGATTTGGGGGTTGGTGAGGACGACGATCTGGCCGGCATAGGAGGGGTCGGTGAAGATTTCCTGATAACCGGTTAACGAGGTATTGAAAACAACTTCTCCGCGGCATTCGCCCTGGGCGCCGTAGCCTTCGCCCCTGAAGATGCGCCCGTCTTCGAGCGCAAGGATTGCCTGCATGGAGACTCCGTTGCGGAATGGACTCTTCCGATTTTAGCAGGGAGCGGCGAATGAAACGGCGGGGCGGGATGAGGAAAAATGGGGACGCGGCGGAGGGCACCGGAAAGCGTCCCTCAGCGGCTCAAGCCGGTTTGCTGTGGCGTTCTTTACGGCAGGGCTACCACCCCAACGCGCAAACGCGCTGGGGACCCCGATTTGAAGCCGTACCCCTTCAATGCATCAAGTTTCTCTCTGTGCTGTCAGCACCCTACCCAAAACAGAGAAGTTCAGCCGGAGAATCAGCGCTGCGGGGTTGGGGGCTGCGGCTGCTGTTCCTGCTGCTTCAGCTCCTGCTTTTGCGTGGGCGGAGCGACTTCCGGTTCGGCCTGAGCCGGCTGAATGCCGGGAATGACTGGCGCGGTGTGAATCTGGCCGCTGGCGGAGTCGACGATGGAGATGCCGTAGCGGTCGAGGGTGCTGGAGAGCGCTTCTTCGAGCGAGGCGCGGGCGATGGCGTAGCTGGCGCGGTCGGAAATGAGCGTGGCCTCGGCGACCGCAAGGTTGCGTTGCTGCTGGAGAACATTGGCCGTGGTGGAGGCGCCGAGGCGGAGTTTCTTGATCTCGGCGTCGAGGCTCTGCTGGTTGTACTGCTCGCTGGTTTCGGCCGCGGTGACGGCGGCGCGGTCGTTGGTGAGCGCGTACTGGTCCTGAATGACCTGCATGCGGATCTGGACATAGAGTTGCTGGAGCCGCATCTCGGCCTGCTGGTACTCGATTTCGGAGCGAGCCTGTTCGGCCTGAGCGGGGCGGTTG
>JASHRH010000374.1 GCA_030037475.1 Acidobacteriaceae bacterium | reverse complement strand
GGTGGTGGTGCGATGCGCTCTTCATGGCGCCGCCGGTGTGGTCGCGCATGGATGCGACGACACACGATTCCAGATACCTGGCCTACCTCGATCGGCATTGGTGGCAGACCTCGGATTTGCTCTACGACAAACAGCGCCATCTCTATTACCGCGACATCACGTTCCTCCACAGGACAGACCAGCACGGCAATCCGATTTTCTGGTCGCGTGGCAACGGCTGGGTGATGGCCGGGATTGCACGCATTTTGGAGACGATGCCGCAGGACGAGCCGGAGCGGATCCGATACGAATTGCAGCTCCGGGAGATGGCAGCCGCAGTTGCCGCTCTTCAGGACAGGAAGAGCGGACTTTGGCATTCCGATCTGCTTGACCCGGTCGACTATCCGCAGCCGGAGACATCCGGCTCGGCGCTGATGACCTTCGCCCTGGCCTGGGGCATCAATCACGGCGTACTTGACCGAGCCGCTTATCGTCCGGTTGTTGCGAAGGCATGGCGCGGACTTGTTGCCCAGATTTACGTTGATGGCCGGCTTGGCAATGTTCAGCAAACCGGAGCGGCCCCTGCGCACTATCTCCCATCCTCCAGTTACAACTATGGCGTCGGCGCATTTCTGCTGGCCGGTGCGCAGGTGGAGCAGATTGGTCTATAACATCCACGCCTTCGGCCATGTACCGTCCGGAATCCTCTTCAAATCCGCGCACACGCGCGGCGGCTGGGCGGAGAACATCGCGCAGGGCATCAAGCATCTCCGGCCAAACCCGGGCATGGCGCTGGCGGTATTCATCGATTTTTTCCGTTCGGACCTTCAGCAGAAAGCAGATTCGTTGCATCATGTGTCTCGTTCGCCTGCGCATGCCAGATTATCTTTGACTCGCTGGCCTCCGCGGCAGTAGGATCGGTCTGGTTTTAATAGAGAGTTTATTTCATATCGGGAGAACCCGACCCATGCCGCCGTCGCAGGACCGAATCACAGAGGCTCTGAATTTATTGCAGATTGAACTGCCTTCCTGGGGATTTGCTAATACGGGAACTCGGTTCGGTAAATTCCTGCAGCCGGAAGCCGCCACCACCATCGAAGAGAAATTTGCGGACGCGGCGCAGGTGCAGGTCCTGACCGGATCGATTCCGACTCTGGCCCTGCACATTCCCTGGGACATGCCGCAGGGCCTGCAGGATGTGCCTGGAATCTGCAGGTTGGAAGAGCAGTATGGCATTCGCGCGGGTTCCATCAATCCGAATCTCTTCGAAGATCAGGAATACAAGTTTGGTTCCATCTGCAATTCCGACCCGGCGATCCGCGAGCGCGCCCTGAATCACCTTCTTGAATGTGTTGCTATCGCCCGTAACCTGCGCTCGCGCGACCTTTCGCTGTGGCTGCCGGACGGATCGAATTATCCGGGCACGCAGAGCATCCGCCGCCGCATTGAGTGGATGGAAGAGGCTCTGCGTATCGTCCATGACGCGCTGGGCGACGATCAGCGCCTTTTGCTGGAATACAAGCCCTTCGAGCCAGCCTTTTATCACACCGACCTTGCCGACTGGGGCATGTCGTTGTTGACGGCGAAGCGGGTGGGATTGAAAGTCTGCGTTCTGGTAGACACAGGGCATCATTATTCCGGCCAGAATATCGAGCAAATCGTGGCGTGGCTCCTGCGCGAACAGAGGCTCGGGGGGTTTCACTTCAACGACCGTCGCTATGCCGACGACGATCTCACGCTGGGATCCATCGATCCCTACCAGATTTTCCGGATCTTCCACGAGATTCTCAGCGATCCCCACGGCATGAAAGGCACCGCGTTCATGATCGACCAGAGCCACAATCTCAAAGGGAAAATGGAGGCGATGGTGCAGACCGTCGTCACGGCTCAGGAGATCTTCGCCAAAGCCGCGCTGGTCGATCGGGAACAGCTCACCGAGCTACAGGATGCCTGCCGGCTGGTGGAAGCGGAAGAGTGCCTGCGCCAGGCTTTCTGGCACGACGTACGGCCGCTGGTGCGCGCGTGGAGGAAGAGCCGCGGCCTGCCGGAGGATCCTCTGGCCGCACTGCGCGAAAGCGGCTACGTCGAGCGCATCCGGGAAGAACGAAAGCTGCGCAACCAGACCCCGGTGTCGAGCTACGCCTGATCGGGCAGGATGGGGACGGCTTCACTGGCGCAGCATTCCAATAGTGAAACCCGATGATATAACTTGGCTGACGGTGTTTCCGAGGGTTCTGGCTTGCCCAAACCACCCACAAAACGGCTGTACCTGATCCCTGTGCTGTCCAAAGCGCTGGACGTTCTGGAGGTTCTTCAACAGGAGGATCGTCCGCTGCCGCTGGAGGCGATCTACCAGCGCACCCATATTTCCAAAACCACCGTCTACCGCATTCTCAAAACCTTCGTGCATCGTGGCTACCTGGCTCAGTCGCAGGATGGCCTCTACCGCCTGGTTTCCCGGCCGCGAAAGATGCGCTTTGGCTTCGGCAAACAGTCCGCGGAGATGCCCTTTTCCGAGGCTGTAACGGCCAGCCTGCGCGATGCGGCGGCCCGTGCCGGCGTGGATCTGCTGATCCTTGACAACCGCTATGACGCAGCGACCGCCGTTCGGGTCGCGGAAGAGTTTGTCAGGAACCATGTGGACCTGGTCATCGAGTTCCAGATCGATCAGCAGGCTGCGCCGATCATCGCCGATAAGATCGCGGCCGCCGGCATTCCGCTGATTGCCGTCGACATCCCCCATCCGCACGCGACGTATTTCGGCGTCGACAATTACCGCGTTGGCATTGAGGCGGGAACGCTGCTGGCCAACCACGTGGAAGCGCACTGGGGCGGCAAAGTCGACTGGGTTCTTGGGCTGGACATCGAAGATGCCGGACCCCTGGTACAGAGCCGCATCACCGGCGTCTTTCAGGAACTGAAGAATCGCCTGGCCACTCTGCCCATCGAAGATTTTGTCCGGATGGACACTCGCGGCATGCGCGACCGCAGCCATCGCATGGTCGCGGATTTTCTTAACCGTCATCCCGGAGATCGCCACATCCTCATCGCTGGCGCCACCGATTCCAGCGCACTGGGGGCCCTGGAAGCGGCGCGGGAGCTGAAGCGTGACCGCCATGTGGCCATTGTCGGCCAGGACTGCATTCCGGAAGCGATCGAGGAAATGGGTCATCCCGGCAGCCCATGGATCGGATCCGTCTCGCACGAAGCGAGTTCTTATGGTCCTCGTCTGATCCAGTTGGGCCTTTCTATTCTTCGCGATGTCACCGTTCCGCCCTACAACTATGTCGAGCACCGGGTGGTGACGGCGGAAATGGTTCGAAAGAATGCCGAGGCGGACGTTCACCCGTCAGCGCCCACGCGGGACTGACGAGGAGCAGATCCCTGAAATCCAGGCATTCCACGGAATATTCAATGAGAACTTATTGCCCTATTGATATGCAATACGACATGATTGGGGCTGTTGTCGTATGACCCGCCCTCTCAATCTGCGCTATCTCCAGGATTTGTGGGACGAATCCCTGGCCGCTCAACTCGATGAACCGGAACTGCTCCGATACCGCTCCAACCTGCTCGGTTCCGATCTTCGCATCACGAACTTTGGCGGCGGCAACACCAGTTCCAAAATCGGGATGCCCGATCCGCTCACCGGAAGCTCCGTTGAGGTTCTGTGGGTGAAGGGCAGCGGTGGCGACCTTGGCACGATCCGCCGCGGTGGTTTTGCGACGCTTTATCTGGACAAGCTGCGGATGCTCGAGGCGCTGTATCAGGGCGTTTCCGCCGAGGATGCGATGGCGGAGCTCTATCCTCTCTGCACCTTCGGTCAGAATGCAGTCGCCGCTTCCATCGATACGCCACTGCACGGCTTTCTGCCGTTTGCCCACGTCGACCATCTGCATCCTGACTGGGGGATTGCCCTGGCTGCCGCCGCGAACGGCAGGGAGAAGATGGAGGAGTTCAACAGCCGTTTTCAGCATCGGCTCATCTGGGTTCCCTGGCAGCGGCCCGGCTTTGAGCTGGCCATGATGATGCGCCGCGCTGTCGAGGCGAATCCCGGCTGTGACGGCATCGTGCTGGGTGGCCACGGGCTGTTCACCTGGGGCAACACGCAGCGCGAATGCTATGAGAATACGCTGCGCATCATTGATCGGTTGGGGCAGTTTGTTCAGGAGCATCTGGACCGCAGGGGGGTGGCTCTCTTCAGTGGCATGGCACAGGAGTCTCGTGCCCATCGGGCCAGCCTCGCGATGGAATTGCTGCCCGTCGTGCGCGGCCTGGTTTCTGGACAGCGCGCCATGATCGGCAGCTGGTCGGACGCCTCGGAGGTGTTGCGTTTCGTCAACTCGCAGGATGCCACCGCGCTCTCTCATCTCGGCACGAGTTGCCCCGATCACTTCATCCGCACCAAGATTCGGCCGCTCTTCGTCCCGGCTCACTCGCAGGACGATGCCGAAGCGCTGCGGAACAATATCCAAAAGGCGCTCGCCGCGTATCGCGCGGAATACAGCGATTACTATCGTCGGCACGCTCTGCCCGACTCGCCGGCCATGCGTGATCCGAACCCGACGGTCGTGCTCATTCCGGGCATTGGCATGTTCTCGTTCGGCAAGAGCAGAACCGAGGCGCGGATTGTCGGCGAGTTTTACATCAACGCGATTCACGTGATGGAAGGCGCCACTGCTCTCGCGGGCAGCACATGGGTCCGTGACCTGCCGCAGGCCGGCCCTGCGGCTTCCTCCGAAGCTTTCCAGACCTATGGCAACTATGTGGCGCTGCCGGCCTCGGAAGCATTCCGCATTGAATACTGGGCGCTCGAAGAAGCGAAGCTTCGCCGGCAGCCGCTGGAAAAGGAGCTCAGCCGCAGGATCGCTCTCATCGTCGGCGGCGCGAGCGGCATTGGCCGAGCCGTTGCGCTGGAGGCGGCGCGCCGCGGAGCGCATGTGATGATCGCAGACCGCGATCTGGCCGGAGCTGAAGCCGTTGTCGAAGAAGCGCGCAAGGTAGCCGGCAGGGAATTCGTCGCCGCCACCGGCGTGGACATACGCAGTCGCGAAGCGATTGCTGCCCTGATGCGGGCGACAGTCGCGCAGTTCGGTGGCCTCGACATTCTCGTCAATACTGCGGCGATCTTTCCCTCCTCGCCCGCCGGCGATATCAGCGATGCGATGTGGGCGACCACCTTCGACCTGAACGTCATGGCCAATTACCTGCTGGCGAACGAAGCTGCAAAGCTGTTCGCCGCCCAGCAGACTGAAGGCAGCATCGTGCTCACCAGCTCGGCCAACGCAGTCGTGCCCAAACGTGGCAGCGAAGCCTATGACGTCAGCAAGGCCGCTCTCAGCCATCTCGTCCGCGAACTGGCGGTTGCGCTCGCGCCCCGCGTGCGCGTCAACGGTATCAGTCCAGCTACAGTCGTGAAAGGGTCGACCATGTTTCCGCGTGACCGCGTCATCGCCTCGCTGAACAAGTATGGGATCGCGTTCGATCCAGCCGCGGACGACGATACGCTGCGGACCAGGCTCGCCGCGTTTTATGCGGAGCGCACCCTGACGCACCAGCCCATCGATCCCGACGACTGCGCGCAGGCAATTCTCTTTCTCGCTGGACCGCGGAGCCGCTGCACCACGGGCCATCTCATTCCGGTCGATGGCGGCTTACCGGAGGCCTTTCTGCGGTGAGTCCTGCTGTTTCACCGCGGCGCGATGCGCTGGTGGCCATTGACCTCGGAGCCGAGAGCTGTCGCGTATCGCTGCTGCGCGTCTCCGGCGAGCGACCGTCCATCACGATGGTCTGCCGTTTTCCCAACGGGCCGGAATGGGATGGGCGCGGCTTTCGCTGGAATCTCCGCCGTATCTGCGCCGAGCTGGAAACGGGACTCCGCGCCTGCGCCGATCTTGCCCCTGAAGGCATTGCCTCGATCGGCGTGACCGGCTGGGCCGTCGATTACGTACGGCTCGATGCAGCCGGCCAGCCTCTTGGCGACCCCTTCTGCTATCGCGACGCGCGCAACAGTGTCGCGATGCGGGAGGTGAGCACTCGCATTGCAGGAGACGAGTTGTATGCGCGGACTGGCGTCCAGGTTCAGCCATTGAACACTCTGTACCAGCTCTGGGCTGATCGCGCGTGCGGCATTCCGGAATCGGCTCCCTGGATCAATCTGCCGGAGTATATCCTCTGCTGGCTGGGCGCACCCCGCATCGCTGAGTACACCAATGCCACCCACACAGGATTGATCAATCCTGAGACCCGGCAATGGGATGATGAACTGTTCCACATTCTCGGATTTGACCTCGATTCCGCTCCGCGACTGGTCCCTCCCGGCACCATCCTTGGCCCGCTGCGCAGCTCACTCCGGCATCTCCCCGCCTTCGCCACGACCCAACTGATCGCTCCCGCCTGCCACGACACCGCTTCGGCTGTCGCGGGCATCCGCCAGCCGACGGATGACTGGGCCTATCTCAGTTCCGGAACCTGGTCGCTGCTCGGCGTCGTGCTGCCGCAGGCGCTCCGCACAGACGAGGCCCGCCAGGGCGGATTCACGAACCTTGGAGCTGTCGGTGGCGGAGTCCTCTTTCACGCCGGCGCGCCAGGCATGTGGCTGCTGCGGCAGTGCATGAACGCATGGGATCAGGAGCGGGACTGGAACCTCCCGGGTTTGATCGCAGCCGCACGGCAACTCCCCACGCCGGAACGTCGCCTCGACCTCGCCGATCCTGAGTTTCTGCCGCCCGGCGACATGCCTGCGCGCATCGATGCCCAGCTACAGCGTCGTGGCCTGGAGCCACTGCCGTCAGGCTGCGATGCGGCCCCGCAATATGCGAATCTCATTTTTCACAGCCTCGCCGCCCATTACGCTTCGCTTCTCCAGGAAATTGGGCGCCTGACCTCGCGCTGCCCCCGGACTCTCTGCGCTGTCGGAGGCGGCAGCCGCAACGATTACCTCAACGACCTCACCTCGCGGCATGCCGGGATTTCCGTCCTGCGTGGCCCCATAGAGAGTGCGATGCTGGGCAACTTTGCTGTACAACAAGCGAGACTGCAACAGCAGCACGATGGCGTATCTTCTCATGGCCTAAGCGACGCGCTCGAGCATCTATGCGATGCCCAATGGCTGGATTCGAAGCTCCAGGAGATTGATCCCGTATGGTGATCGCTGGGATCGGGTGGCACATGGTCGGCGCGGCATCGGCTGCATCGTTTTACGCCCCTATCGAAAAAGTGAAGAAGTGGTCCTGGGAGACCACATGGGCCGTTGCCGGCATTTTCTCCTGGGTCCTCCTGCCCGTGGGCGTCAGCCTGATTCTCCTGCCGCACTTCCTCAGCTTCTACAGCGGAATCGCCTCCGGAGTTATTTTGCGCGTGTTCCTTTTCGGCTGTATGTGGGGCATCGGCAATGTGAATTACGGTCTGACCATGCGGTATCTGGGCATGTCTCTGGGCATCGGCGTCGCCATCGGCGTAACGCTGGTCGTCGGCACCATCATTCCGCCGCTTGCGCATGGCATGTTTCTCACGCTGGTGACAACCCGCAGCGGCGTGTTCACGCTGGCCGGTATTGCTCTCGCGCTCGCCGGTATCGCCGTCGTTTCCTGGGCTGGCCACCTGAAGGAGCTCCGCCAAGGTGTCCGAGCCGAGGAATTCAATCTCACCAAAGGTCTGCTGCTCGCCGTCTTGTGCGGCATTTTCTCCTCCGGCATGTCGTTCGCGATTGATGCCGCGTCCCCCATCGCCGCAGCGGCACGCCATGCGGGCGTCGCGCCGCTATACGCCGCTCTGCCCAGCTACGTCATCATCATGGGCGGCGGTGCGCTGGTGAACTTCGCGTATTGTTTTGGCCGTTTGGCGTTTCTCCAGGATCTGTCGCTGCGCCGCGACCTGGCTGAACCCCGGCCCGTGCTGCTGAAGAATGCGTCGATGGCCGCCTCGGGCGGCATAATGTGGTATCTACAGTTCTTCTTCTACGCGTGGGGCGCTGCCAACATCCCGCTCCGCCTCTCCTATGTGAACTGGATGCTCCACATGAGCGGCTACGTGCTCTTCGGAGGCCTGGTCGGTCTTGCCCTCGGCGAGTGGCGCCGCGCCCAGGGCCGTCCGGTGCGGCTGCTGTGGGTCGGCATGACGATCATCATTCTGGCCGCCAATCTGGTTGGCTTGGGCATGGCATCGTGAACGCTGGATCGTTCGCCGGCAATATCCGCCAGAGAGCATGACCCGCCTGCCCTAAGTCTGTGATTCCGCATCCAGCACCACGAGGACATTGAGGGTGTTGAGAGTTCCGGGGCCGCGAACCCGTGTCATCTCGATGTTGGAGCATGTCCTTATGAATGAGCGGCGGCTTTGCGTGCATTCAGCCGTTGGCGCGGCGGAATGGCCGGGTGGCGGGCAGTCCTGCGGATTGCCGGACCGTTAACCTGGTTTGCACCTTGTAACGCGGGACGTAGCTGACAGGCTGTGGCTCCAGACGGTCCCGCAGAGCCAGCACTGCGCACCGTGCCAGCTCAAGCCGTGACATCTGCACCGAAGTAAGCGGAGGCAGCGTGAACTGGGCGATGGTGACGTCGTCGAATCCGATGACGGAAAAGTCGTCGGGAACACGCGCTCCGGCTTTGTGGAGCGAATGGAGCACACCGATGGCGGTCATGTCGTTGGAGGTCATGATCGCGGTGGGCGCTTCGCCGCTGTCCAGCAGCCTCTGCATCATGGCAATGCCGCCCTCCAGGGTATGGGTGCCCTCCAGCAGCCATGCTGGGGTCAGCTTCAGCCCTGCTTCGCCCATGGCGCGCAGAAAGGCGCTTTGCCGCTCCCGCGCGGAGTGCAGGTGGAGCGGCCCACTGATAAATCCGATGCGGCGATGACCCAATACCGCCAGGTGCTGCACCGCTTCGCGAATGCCGTGGTAGTAATCGACTTCGATCGTGCTGAAGAGCGGTCCCTTCGGCGCCACATCCACAAACACCAGGGGAATGTCGCGCTGCGCCAAACGTTCGAGGAGCGGTCCCTCAATGCCGAAGGTCATCACCGCGACGCCATCCACTTTGCGTTCCAGCATCCTCTGGATGCACAGCTCCATGCGCTGCGGATCGTAGTTGGTCGAGCTGATGAGGATCTCGTAGCCGTTCTCAACAGCCGCATCCTCGAATCCCTGAATGAGTTCCGGGAAAAAGGGATTGGTGATTTCGGAAATGATCAGACCCAGCAGGTGGCTGCGCCCGGAGACCAGGGCTCGTGCCTGTGTGTTGGGCGAGTAGCCCAGAGTATCAATCGCCTTCCACACCCGCTGGGCCAGACGGGGATCGACGGTGGCCACGTGGTTAATGGTGCGAGAGACTGTGGCAATCGAAACCCGTGCCAGGCGCGCAACCGCGTGGATGTCCGGCCGGGCTGGGCGGTTCGTATTCCGCTTTGCCCTGCTCATGGTTTCTTCCTCGACCGCCCCTGCTGGGTTACTGAACCAGGGTAAATGTTTTTACCGCGACATTCGCAATATGCTGTCATCACCCAATAAACATTAAAACCAGCATATGGGAAACGTTTGCGCAGCAAACACTATGCCCTCAAATGAAACGATTCCGGCGTCTTTCTGGCCCTATGCGCGCGTATGTGTTTCCGATAAGCCTCGCTTTAATGCTCGCTCCTGAACCCATACAGCCGCTCGGCGTTCCCGCGCAGCACCAGCTGTGCAATCGCGATCGCGCGCTTCTGGCTGATCTCGCCGTCCCGCACCATCCCGGTCAGCGCGATTCCCAGCGCCTGTCGTGCATCGCGATTTGCCAGCCAGACCGACTCCGCCCACCCCAGCTCATCGGAGTATGGATAACCATCCGTGCCGAAGAGCACTTTCTCCGGTTCGAACTCCAGCCACTCCCGCAGCCACTGCGCCTCGGTGTGCGGCGGCAGCAGCAGGTCCTGCCCGGAAATATCCAGATACACGTTGGGCTTCTGCAGCAGCGCGCCAATCTCGCGCACGTACGGCCAGCCGCCGTGGAGCAGAACAAAATTTGTCCCGCGCAGCCGAGGATCATTGAAGATCGGCTCCAGCAGCAGCGGATTCACCCCCGCGATCCCGAAGTAGCCGCCCGCTCCCGCCATTGCATGCAGGTGAACCGCCATCCCCAGCCGCCCGCACTCCCCCGCGATGGTCCGGAACAAAAAGTCCTGCAGCAGTTTGTACTGTGCCGAATCAGGCGTTCCGCCGTGGACCCATCGGGCGTAGATCGCCGCCGCCTGCGCTTGCGGAGGATCGCTGAAATCGAATCCGCGTAAATACGCGGCCTCGAACTTCTCCGCGACAGCGCCGCCCGCCTTTTGCCGCTCCAGCGTCGGCATTACCACACGCTCCAGATATGCATCCAGCGTCGCGGGCAGCGCGCTCAGGCCTGCGTCCTTCAGATAGCGGGCGCGCAGTTGGTCTTCCAGCGCAAAAAACTGCTGCCGGTCCGGATTGGCGGCGGCCAGCCCGCGATTGTCCAGCGGAAACAGCAACGCATCCAGGTAGGGCACCCAGCGGAAGCGCGGCGGCTCGACACCGCGGCCCATGAAGACGCGATTGCCCAGCTCCGTTCCGATGTGCGCCTGATCGAGCACCCAGGCTGGATAATCTTCGCCGTGCTCCGTCTTCGCGCGCTCCTGATCTGCGTGCAGCCGATCGAGACCGGCCGAACTCAGCGGCGGAGTCGCGTCCAGGCCATACAGCGCCTTCCACGCCAAAGCCTGTAGCGGATAATCCGGCCGCAACGCAACGGGATCTGATTCCGGCGCCATCGACTCGACCGGCAGCGCGTCATATCCGCGGTCTGTCGTATCGAGTGGCGGCGCCAGCACCGGATGTGCATGGTTATCGACGGCCCAGATGCCTGCGATCGCCTGGGCAATTTGGGGATCGATGCGCGGCCCCGCTTCGTACCCTGCGTGCCGCACGCAACCCAGCGTCGCTGCCAGGAAGCCGCCGGCCGCTGCCCCCACGAGAATCCGTGTGATGTTCATGCTGGATCTCTCCGAAGTTCATTTCCGCAGCGACGGCTATTATCTATGAAATAGAGCGCTTCCTGCATCCGGCCGGTTTCGTACGGCGCCTGGATCGTCCCGGTGTTCGGGGTAAAGAATAGACGCATTGATCTTTGGGAGTCCGTGTCGTGAAGAAATATCTCATGCCCGATTCGATACGCTGCTCGAGGATGAGTACGCAGGAGATTCGTGAATCCTTTCTGGTCGATTCGCTCACCGCTCCCGGAGAAATCCGGCTGGCGTGGATCGAAGCTGACCGGGCGGTTGTGGGCTGGGCGATTCCGGCCGCGCAGCCTCTGGCGCTCGCCGCCGACTCCGATCTGCGCTCCGCGTACTTTCTCGAACGCCGGGAACTGGGCGCACTGAATATCGGGGGGCCCGGGCAAATCCGTGCTGATGGCAAGACGTGGGATGTGCAGCCGCTGGACTGTCTGTATCTGGGACGAGGGACAAAGCTGGTGGAGTTTCTCTCCGGCGACGCCGTGCACCCGGCGGAATTCTATCTCCTGAGTTATCCAGCACACTGCGAGCATCCGCCCGTGCTGGTGCGCAGCAAGGAGGCGTCAAGCTCGGAGCTGGGCAGCCGCGAAACCGCCAACCTGCGGAAGGTGTGCCGGTACATTCACCTGGAGGGCGCGCGAAGCTGCCAGTTGGTAATGGGCGTGACGCATCTCGCCGAGGGCAGCGTGTGGAACACCATGCCGCCACACACTCATCTGCGGCGCTCCGAGATCTACATGTATTTCCACCTGAACGACGCCGATCGCGTCTTCCACCTGATGGGCGCTCCGGACGAAACCCGGCATCTCGTGCTCTCAAACCGGGATGTAGTGGTTTCGCCCGGCTGGTCGATCCACGCTGGCGTGGGAACGTGTGCATACAGCTTCTGCTGGGGCATGGGCGGCGAGAACCAGGACTACGCCGATATGGATCCCGTTGCGGTATCCGCTCTGAGATAGTCAAGGAAATTGGATCCGCGTGAACGGAACGGCGCATGCGCGCGCGCCGGCGCCGATGACCACCACGTCCCAGGGCGCTTCGTCTGTCTGAATGATCGCGCAGGGCTCAATCTGCGGACAGGAAGGAACGTCCGGAGCGGGAACTACCGCCCTTTCATCCCCGTCAGCATGCCCATGGCGCGGCGTTGCAGCAGGCCACCTTTGCCCATGCCCTTGAACATCTTGCGCATCTGCGCATATTGCCGCAGGAGTTGGTTCACTTCCTGCACCGTCGTGCCGGAGCCGGACGCGATGCGCTTGCGCCGCGAGCCAGAGATGATCTCGTGATGGTTACGCTCCTTCGGCGTCATAGAGCTGATGATGGCCTCCACGCGAGTGAACTGCTTCTCGTCTACCTTGTCGGCCATCTGCTGCATGCCAGCGAAGGGCCCAACCGACGGCAGCATCTTCAGGATGCTCTCCATCGAGCCGAGCTTCCTGATCTGCCGCAACTGATCGCGGAAGTCCTCCAGCGAAAAACCACCGCCGGAGAGCGCTTTGCGCGCGAACTCTTCGGATTTGCGCTTGTCCAGCTTCTCTTCTGCCTTCTCAATGAGCGACATGATGTCGCCCATGCCCAGAATGCGACTGACGATGCGGTCGGGATGAAACGGTTCAAACGCGTCCGGCTTTTCGCCCGTGCCGATGAATTTCACCGGCTGGCCGGTCACTTGGCGAATGGAGAGCGCCGCGCCGCCGCGCGCATCACCGTCCATCTTGGTCAACACTGTACCGGTCAGTGCGAGCCGCTGGTGAAAGGCCTCCGCCGACCGCACGGCATCCTGGCCCGTCATCGCGTCGGCAACAAACAGAATCTCCTGCGGCGAGAGCAGCGCCTTCAGCTTCGCCATCTCATCCATCAGCTCGGCGTCGATGTGCAGGCGCCCGGCGGTATCGACGATGAGCGTGTCGCACCCGGTGATGACGGCTTCCCGCCGCGCCTCCTTCGCCAATCGCTCCACCAGCGGCGTTCCAGCGGCCTCGCCCTTCGTGTTGCCCTCGTAAATGTTAGCCTTGATCGTCTGCCCTACCACCCGCAGTTGTTCGCGCGCCGCCGGGCGGTAGACGTCGACGGAAACCAGCATCGGGCGATGCCCGCCCTTTTGCAGCCACGCGGCCAGCTTGCCGGCTGTGGTAGTTTTGCCAGATCCCTGCAGTCCCGCCATCAGAATCACCGTAGGGGGTCTCGAGGCAAACTGGAAGCGGGCCGTGTCCTTGCCCAGCAGCGTCACCAGCTCGTCGCGTACGATCTTGACGACCTGCTCGGTCGGCGAAAGCGACGTCATCACTTCCTGGCCCAGCGCCCGCTGGCGGATGTGCTCGATGAGATCCTTCGCCACATTCAGGTTGACGTCGGCATCCAGCAGCGCCACGCGAATCTCGCGCAGTGCTTCCTGCATGTTTTCTTCGGTAACGGAGCCCTGGCCGCGCAGATTTTTGAACGCGCGCTGGAGCTTTTCGGAGAGATTCTCAAACATAACGGCAGTCTCAGTTTACCAGTGGGTCATTGACTGAGGCCGCGTACCAGCGCAGATGCAGGCTGCTGCCATGCGCCGGGCAGGGATCCGTCAGGCTGCAAATCCCCAGAGCCGGGCATCCAAGAAAATATGGTGGAGCCTCTTGTTCATCGTGTGCCGCGTGACCCGCGTGAGCGGAGCGAAGGCCCAAGCTTTCTGACGGTCGTCGTGCTCAGCGGCGTCGTCCTCGCGCTGTTTTTCCTGCTTGCCTTTTTCGTGCTGCGGTCAACGGCGAGCGATCTGCTGCCAGGGGTGTCGCCGCGAAGCAATCCTCACTCCATGCTGCGCTTCACGGAGCCGCCTTCTCGCGCAGTCTGACAGGGGCTGTCTTTCGGCGTCAGTACTCTCCCTCGGCACTTTCGCCTGCGGCATCCCCGAACAGGGTGTAGTCCGCCACCCAGCTCACCTCGATGGAGCCCGTGGGACCGTTGCGCTGCTTGGCAACGATGATTTCCGCCTTATGCTCCAGATCGGGATTGTCACGGTCGTAGTAGCCCTCGCGGTGAATGAACGCCACCACGTCGGCATCCTGCTCGATCGAGCCCGATTCGCGCAG
>JASHRH010000373.1 GCA_030037475.1 Acidobacteriaceae bacterium | reverse complement strand
GAGCCCCTCTATGGCAATCCCAACGTGGCGATGATTCAGGAGCAGTTGCAGGAGGCGTTGACTTCGGGGACTTCATCGGGCGCGATCACCTCGTTGTCGCAGCTCGGCATCACCGCCAACGACGACGGTACGCTCACCCTCGACAGCAGTACACTGGACAGCGCGCTGACGAACAACTATCAGGATGTGGTGAATTTCTTCCAGGGCACGGACAGTTTCGGCTCAAATCTGACCAATGCGCTGACGAACGTGGGCAATACCGGGCCGGACGGGCTGATTTATCTCGCCCTGCAGCAGGATTCCACTGAGGAATCGGGGCTGAACACCAACATCACCAACGAAAACAACATCATCAGCGCCGACCAGACGCAGCTCACCACGGAGTTGAACGAGGCGAACTACACGCTCGAGGAAATCCCGACCCAGATCGATGAGGTAGACGAGCTGTACAGCGCCATCACCGGCTACAACGAGAACCCCAACGGCTGATGAGGAGCAGCCCGCAGAGCGATGAACTATCAGCAGCAGACCCTGGCCGGGATGAACCCGGTGGAACTGATCGTCGCCCTCTACGACGGCATGGCGCGCTTCCTCTACCGCGCCATCACGGCGATTGAAAACCATGATGCGCGCGGGCGTCGTGTCGCCGTCGGCCGCGTCCTCCAGATCCTGATGCACCTGCAGTCACGCCTGCGCAGGGACGTTGGCGGCAACTCCGCCAAAGCGCTGTCGGAGTTCTACGCCTCCATCTTCGCGCTGTGTCTCGAAGGTTCGCGGCTGGAGTCTGCCGCGCGCCTGCGCGAGGCTATCGGCTGCATCCGTGATGTGCGGGAAGCATGGAGCGTCGCTGCCCGTGACCCCGAAGTTCTGCGCCTGCTGGGAGAAAACCAGGCGCCGCCGCCGCAGGTCATCCTGGCTGGTGCGCCAACGGAGCCGGTCGGCTCCCGCTGGACCGCCTGAACGGTCCTATCCCGTCACTGCCAGCTCTTCTTCCAGCAGTTGTTTCTGGAACAGCTCCGCGTAATAGCCGTTCCGCGCCAGCAGCTCTTCGTGCGTGCCCAGCTCGGCGATGCGCCCCCACACCAGCACCGCGATCCGGTCGGCATTGCGGACCGTCGAGATGCGGTGCGAGATCAGAATGGTCGTCCGCCCTCGCATCACGCGCCGCAGCTCATCCAGAATTTGCTCCTCGGTGTAGGTGTCCACGCTGGCGAGGGCGTCATCCAGAATGAGAATCCGCGGATCGCGCAGCACCGCCCGCGCCAGCGCCGTCCGCTGCTTTTGCCCGCCGGAGAGGGTCAGGCCGCGCTCGCCCACCCTGGTTTCCAAGCCGTGCGGGAACTGATCAAACTCCTCGCGAATGTGCGCCGCTTCGGCAGCGCGGAGAACCTCCCGCGTCTCGGCCTGCTCTGCGCCGAAGGCGATGTTCTCCCGGATCGTGGTGCTGAACAGGAACGTTTCCTGCGGCACCAGGCCCACCGCGCGCCGCAACGTGTCCAGCGGATACGCGCGCACCGGGCGGCCATCCACGAGTACGCTGTCTGGAGGCGCGTCGTAGAGGCGAGGAATCAGGCTCACCAGCGTCGATTTCCCTGCGCCGGTCGGTCCCACCAGCGCGAGGCTGCTGCCCGCCGGAATCTTCAGCGAGATGCCGTGCAGCACTTCCACGGGCTCACCCTTTTCCGCTGGATAGGCAAAGCGCAGGTCGCGGAACTCGATTTCGCCGCGAATCTCCGTCTCCTTCGGCGCCGTGGCTTCGCGGTCGTCGATGCCCGGCTCGGCCGTCAGCAGCTCGTGGATGCGCACCAGCGACGCCGTGCCGCGCTCGAAAAGGTTGATCACGTAGCCGAGCGCAATCACAGGCCACATCAGCATTCCCAGAAAGGTGATGAACTCAACAAACCTGCCAAGGGTAATCCGGTGCAGCAGCACATCATGGCCGCCTACCAGCAACGCGATCACCCCGCCGAGGCCCAGCATGAACTCCAGCGTCGGCCACAGCATGCCCATCAGACGAACCAGGCGCAGCGCGCGCCGGATGTACTCCCGGTTCGACCGCTCGAAGGCTTTGATCTGCGCTTCTTCCTGAGCAAAAGCCCGCACCAGCCGCGCGCCGGAGAAATTCTCCTGCGCCTGCGCGGAGATGTCGGAAAACATAGCCTGGATGCGCTCGAAACGCTCGTGAATCTTCCGTCCCATGAACTGGATCAGGATGCTGGCCAGAGGCAAAGGAGCGAGCGCGGTCAGCGTGAGGAAGGGGCTGATGCGCAGCATGAAAAACAGCGCGCCGACCGAAAACACCACGGTGTTCGCGGTGTACATGATGGCCGGCCCCAGCAGCATCCGCACCGCGCTCAGGTCGTTCGTCATCCGCGCCATGATGTCGCCGGTGCGGTGCTCCTGGTAATAGGAGGCGGATTGTTTTTCGAGGTGCCGGAACAGATCGTTCCTCAGGTCGAACTCAATGTCGCGCGAAATGCCGATCAGGATCCAGCGCATCAGAAACAGCAGAATGCCGTGCGCGATGGTGACGGCGATGAGCAGGCCCGCATAGTCGCCGATCTTGCCCCACGTCACTCCCGCTTTCAGGCCGTCAACGGCCCACCCGATCACGCGCGGGAACTGGATCCAGATGGCATTAGCCGCGACCGTGCATACGCTTCCCACCAGATACCCGCGCCAGTACCTGCGCATGTAGGGAAACAGCGGCCTGAGCCTGGTCCACATCGTTCCGCGTTCCCCTTTACGTTGGCGTTCGCAGCAGCAGATACGCTCCGGCCAGGCCGAAGAGAAAATCCGGTGACCAGGCCGCCAAAACCGGCGGCAGCCAGCTCACGTTGCCCATGGCCTCGAAGAATCCCGAAACCACGAAATAGGCGATGGCCACACCGATGGCCACCGCGATGCCCGACAGCGATCCGCGACGTCCCATGGACAGCGCAAACGGGATAGCCAGCACGCCCATCACCAGCGTGATCAGCGGATAGGCCAGCTTATGGTTCAGCTGCACGCGCAGCGGCAC
>JASHRH010000039.1 GCA_030037475.1 Acidobacteriaceae bacterium | reverse complement strand
GTGCATTGCGCGGTCGCTGGCGGTCGATCCGGAGGTGCTGCTGATGGACGAGCCGGTGTCGGCGCTGGATCCCGTATCGACCTCCAAGATCGAGGATCTGATCTTCGAACTGAAATCGCAGTACACGATCGTGATCGTGACGCATAACATGCAGCAGGCGGCGCGCGTGGCCGAGCGCACGGGGTTTTTCCTCAACGGAAAGCTTATCGAATTCGATTCAACGCACAAAATTTTCACGAATCCCAGCGACAAGCGGACGGAGGATTACATTACGGGCAGGTTCGGATGACGAGAATCCGCTTTCAGCAAAACCTGGATGATTTGAAAGAGAAGCTGCTGGTGATGGCGGGCATGGCCGAGCAGTCGATTCAGCGGGCCGTGGAAGCTTACCGGGTGCGGGATCTCTCAATCTGCGATTTGGTGGATCGCGGCGAGATGGCGATCAACCGGCTGGAGCGGGAGATCGATCAGATGGCGCTGGACCTGCTGGCGATGGAGCAACCGATGGCCATCGACCTGCGATTCATCCTGTCGGTAATCAAGATCAACGCTGACCTGGAGCGGGTGGGAGACTCAGCGCGAGCGATCAGCGATCGGGTGCGCGACCTGCAGGCGGTTCCGGTGGCGGAGCTGCCGATCGATATTCCCAGGACGGCGAATCTGGCAGGCGGCATGGTGCGCAAAGCGCTGCAGGCGTTCATCGAGGGCAACGCGGAGATGGCGGAAGCCGTGCTGAAGATGGACGACAGCGTGGACAAGCTGAATGGAACTGCACATGGCACGCTGCTGAATCTGATGAAGAAGGAGCCCGTACTGGCGCCGCAGGCGCTGAATGCGCTGATGATTTCCCGGGCGCTGGAGAGGGTAGCGGACCACGCGACAAATATCGCAGAAGATGTGATCTTCTGGGTGCGGGGCGCGGACGTGCGGCACCACATGGGACCGGTGGCTGGAGAACAGACGGCTGGTCATTCCGCGGCGGGATCCCAGTAATCCAGAGCGGCGATCGCCGGATAATACAGGCCGAGACGCAGAGGAACAGCCGGGCCATGCAGCGCCCGAAGAGCCTGCGCATACGCCAAAAGCTGCGGGGCATACAGCGAGCGCCCGGAGCGAGGAAAGGCTTCGCGATCTCCGGAAGAAGAAGCGCCGGTTTTGTAATCGATCACCCACCAGCAATCGGAGCCTTCCACGAGGGGCGTGGGTCCGGCCTGGAAAACACGGTCGGCGCGGAGGGTGCGGAGACGCGCGCCGGACGAGCCGGTCCATGAGGCCTCGGTCTGAGCCCCGGGATGTGGCGCGAGAATCCACTGGCAAACGGGGTCGGAGGCGCAGGCGAGAAGGAGGTCCGTGACCGCAGCGGCAGCGGATCTCAGGGCTTCGTCGCTCAGCGCGAAGGAGCGCAGGAGGGAAGTGGCGGCTTGGCGGAGCCGCGGCGTGCCGAGACGAACGAGGTCAGAGCCGAGACGCTGCAGCAGTTCGTGGACGACGGACCCGACGGCGCGCGCCTGGCGTGAGCCCTGCGGCCGGCGAAACTCCACGATATCCGGGAAGCCGGAGGCTGCGGGAGGGGTGGCCAGGACATCTTCAGCGAGCACCGGTTCAAAACCATCCGGGAGTCGGCGTGGCGCTATTCTATCGCCGTCCTCCGATTGGCCGGCTGCGGCGAGTTCGTGAAGCACCGTGGGCTCCGGGAAACGCAGTACGCGCGATGAAGGGGTCTGCTCCGCGAGGGGTTCGCGGAGGGCAGCTTCGAATTCCTCGTGCAGAGCGGGCCATGCGGTGGCAAGCAGACTGCCGGAGTGAGCGGGTCTGACGCCGGAAGCGGAAGCAACGGCCGTGCCGAGCAAGTGCAGCTCGGCGCGCGCGCGGGTGCAGGCCACGTAGAAAAGGCGCTTGCGCTCTTCATCGAAACGAATCTGGCGCTGGCGGCGAATCCACTTGTAGAGGGGATCGGTCTCTTCCCCGTGCAGGCCAATGGGCGCGACGAGAAATTCCGTCTCGCGAGAATCCGATGGGCTTAGGCGCTCCAGCGAGCAGACCAGCGGATTGGGGTCGCCAATGGGCTTGCGATCGAGGCCCGGAACGATCACCACATCGAAGCTGAGACCCTTGGCTTTGTGGATGGTCATGAGCTGAATGCCGCAGCGCTCGCTGACCGCGGGATCGGGTTGGGCGAAGAGGCGCTGCATCTCCGCGTCGAATTCGGGGGTGAGCGGAGCGAAGCCATCGGGAGCGACCGCATCGAGCAGCGAGAAAAAGACCTGAGCATTCTCGTAGCCAGTGGCGTCCACGCAGGCAGGACCGCCAAGCGTGCGCCAGGTGCGTTCGATCCAGGAGGAGAAAGAGGGTGACTCAGACGCACGCCAGCGCAGATCGAGAGCGCACCGGAGAATCTCCGCTGTGCGAGCGAGGCGGCACTGGCCGTTGGCGGAGAGTTGCGACGCGTTGCGTTCAATCAGTTCGAGGACAGACAGGCGACGGCAGGCTGAGTCGTCTGAACCGGTGAGACGGTGCAGATCGGAGAGCGTGAGACCGCACCAGGGAGCACGCAGCACGGCGAGCCATGCGATGCGGTCCATGGGATGCAGCAGAGCGCGGGTGAGGGAGCGCAGGTCGAGAAGCTCCTGGCGATTGGCGAGGGGCTCGATTTCCACGGCTCGGAACGGAATACGGCTATTGCGTAGCAGTGGGACGAGCTCCGCGAGATGAGGCCGGGCGCGGACGAGAATGGCAACCCGATACTCGGTGCCTGCGACGCGGGCATGCTCGACTGCGGGCAGGTGCTGCTCCAGAATTTGGAGAACCTGCCTGGCTTCCTGCTGGCGGGCCTCGCGGTTTTCCGATGGAGTGGGGCGCTGGCTGGAGCTGCCGACGATCTGCGGGTAGACGTGCAGCGATCTCCGAGCCGGTGCGGGCAATGCGGCAGTCGCCGGCGAAAAAGAAACGGCTGCGGAGCCGGGCGGTGGAGTCTCAGCGCCGATAGCCGCGAAGATTTCGTTGAGGGGATCAGTGAGTCCGGCATGAGAGCGAAAATTCACGCTGAGCTGCACGGGACGGCAGGGAATGCGGCTGTTCTCCGCGCCGATGCCGCGGTCGCGAACGTGCGTGAACAGCTCGACCTCCGCCTGCCGAAACATATAGATGGATTGCATGGGATCGCCGACAAGGAAGATGCTGCGATGCTCGCCGGTTTCCCAGGCGGCGAGGAGCGCGGTAATCAGCTCATGCTGGCGGCGCGAGGTGTCCTGGAATTCGTCGATGAGGAGATGGCGCACGCCGCCAGCAAGATCGAAACCGCCTTCGGGATGTTTGCGCAGCAGATCGAGGGCGACCAGGGTGATTTCGGTGAAGTCGACAGCGCTTTGCTCGGCAAAGACGACGCGGAGCTCGGCGACGGCCTGGCGCAGTACGGTGAGGAAATGACGAAGGGTGATCCACTGGGCCTTGGAATAGGCGGTTGGCGGGAGGCCGCGAATGGCGCAGAGGGCATCGAGAAGCTGCGGCATCTGATGGAGGCGGGTGAGGATGAAACTGGCCTTTTCTTTGGCGCGTTTAGCCTCCGTGCCGCCCTTCTTCTCCGGGGGAAAGCCGTCGGGCGCTTTGAACTCCCTGCGCCACTCGTTTTTCTGCGTGAGGAGAAAATCGCAGAGACAGCGCCAGTGATCAACCGGCATGTTGGGCGAGAGCGACTGCACGCCAGCCAGAAGCGCCAGCTTTTCATTGCCCTGGGAGCAGGCGTAGTGCGCGAGTTGGAGCAGTTGGTCGCGCATAGAAGGCTCAGCGTCAACGAGCCTCCGGGCCTCGCCGAGCACGCGGCGCGTCTCGCGCAGGAAGGGCGCCTGGAGGTGGAGGCGAACCGAGTCCCAGTCGTCGTCGGACATTTCGCCGGAAAGCGGAAAGGTGTGTTGCCACTGATCGCGGGTCCTGAGCATTTCCATGAGCAGCGATTCGCAGTCGGCGAGGCGATTGTCGCGGAGATCGAGGAAGTGCGCGAGGGCGTCGTCGAGAACGGCGTCGTGGCCACCGAGGTGCTCGAGCGTGCGGCGCGCGGCGAGGGCGTAGAGCGGCTCGGCGTGCTCCGTGGGTTGCAAACGGCCGCCCAGACCGGCCAGCAGTGGACGGTTGTGCGCAATGCGAAGGCAGAGCGAGTCGATCGTCTCGACGGAGAGGCGCTGCGGTTGCTCAGGGAGGCGCCAGCCGCGGCGCTCAGCGTGGGCGAGAGCTTCGCGGGCCAGCGCGATGCGCGGCAACTCGTCCGGGCGAGGGCGGCGACGGTCGGCGGCGGCTTCCAGATCGCTGAGGATGCGCGCGCGCATCTCCGCGGTGGCGGCGCGAGTGAAGGTGATGGCGAGAATCTCCTCAGGTTCGTCGACGGCGGCGAGCAGGCTGAGGAAGCGGCGGGTGAGCAGATCCGTCTTGCCGGAACCGGCCGGCGCCTGCACGATGACGGAGCTGCGAATATCGATTGCGGCCTGGCGGGCGGCAGCATCGGCGGGAACGAGGAGATCAGGCATCGTCGTTCTCCTCGTCGGCGCCGGTGTCGGCGAGGTTGCACTCGGCTTTGCGGCACAGCGCGGGTAGCGGACAGGATCGGCAAACTTCGGGCTCGCGGGGTGAAACAGCGGAGTCGCCGTCGAGGAACTCCTGAGCGAGGGTATGCAAGGCACGGGACCACCGGTCGCGCATGGAGGGCGTGAATGGATCGGTGACCAGTTTCTTTTTGAGGCTGAGATCAGCGAAGAGCTGCGCGCGGGCGTCGCGGACGCGACCATCGAAGCCGGTTTCGCCGGCGCGGATTTTGGCGAAGAGAACTCCGCTGAGATTTTCCACGTTGCCGCAGACGGCGTAGAGCGGGAGCTGTGGCTCATCGGGGCGGTCGCCATTCCAGGTGTCGGGCGAGATGCGGCCGGTCTTGTAGTCGATGAGCAGGCGCGAGCCATCGGGCAGCCGATCGATGCGGTCGGCGCGGAGATCGAGCAGAAGGTCGCCGATGCGAACGCCGGGAAGTTTGTGCTCCGTATCTTCCACAGTGAATGGCAGACGCTGGGCTTCGCAGGCGAGCCATTCTTCGAGACGCACGCGGAGACGGCGCTTCTCTGCGGCAAGGTAGGCCTTCTGCCAGGGGCTTGGAGCTGCGGCGAAGTCGCGGAATACGGCTTCAATGTGGGCGTCAAGAATGCCGGGGAGTTCCTGAGCGGCGAGAATGTCGAGCAGTTCATCGCGCGTGTGGAGGTTCTCCGAGAAGAGGCGCTGGAGCACCTTGTGCAACAGGTCGCCCCGCTCGGCCGCAGTGAATCCCCAGTCGGCGGCATCGAGCGGCTCGGCACCGAGGCGTTTCGTGGCAAAGGACTGGAAGGAACAGGCAGCCTGGCGTTTCAGCACATCCGCGCCGCCGGCAGGGCGCTCGCGCGGCCAGGGCAGCGGAACGGAGCCGTCGGGAATCGGTTCGAGAGGCGCACAGGGGAGAGGATTGGAAGAAGGAACAAGTGTCGCAGCGGGTTCAGGCTGTGCGCCCTGCGGAAAGATGCTGGCCAGCAGCGGCGAGGGTCGCAGCTCTGCGTCCTCATCGTGGCGGGCATAACTAAAGACGATTTGCGGCGCGCTGCGGAGAAGGCGCGTGGTGACAACGTGGGCGAGATCCCAGTCGATCTGTGGCGTCGCATGCGGCATGCCGTACTGGCGCTGGACGGCGGGGGGCAGGAGAGGATGCGGCCGGCCAGGCGCTGGCCAGCGACTATCGTCGGCGGAGAGGAACCAGATGGCGTCGAATTGCTGGCCGGCGGATTCAAGCGGACCCAGAATCTGGATTGGCGCGTCGGCAGACTCGGGCGCGAAGATGGTTTCGCGGGCATGGAGATCGAGCAGGTCGAGGAAGTCCCTGAAACGCAGCGATGATCCATCAAAATCCAGCAGAGCCATTTCGTCGAGCAGGCGCTGCCAGCGCTGAAGAGCCTGAAATTGCACTGAGTCAGAAGCTCGTTTGCCGGGCCAGCCAATGCAGTCGAGAAGAAGATGGACCAGCTCGGTCCAGGGGGAAGGCGGCCGAGGCTGGTCGAGGACGTGGTTGGCTTCGATGGCCTGACAGAGCGAGTCCAGCCGATCAGTCAGGATGCGCAGCGCGGGAGCGCCGTCGAGAGATGCGCGGAAGCTCGAGAGGAAACGCTCCGGGACGAGCAGGCCGGCCTCGCGGTGGGCGGTGTCGCGGCGGGCCAGGTCGAGGTGATGCGCTGAGGTGTCCGCGAGGAATCCGGAGAGCAACAGCCAGGAGATGTCCTCGTCTGCCAGAGGGCGCGCAATCCAGCGCAGGAGCAACAGCGCGGCGCGCACGGCGGGAACCCCGGCGAGCGGCTGACCGAGGGAAAACTCAAAGGGCCATGCGGGGGATGAGTGGCGAATGTCGTCGGTCGAAGGCAGGAGCGCGCGGCGGAAGGCGCGCTCAATCTCGCCGCGGGACGTGGCGATCGCGGGGGCAATGATGCCAATGCGGGCGTGGGGCCGATCCGCCAGAACCTGACGAGCCCACGCCGCGCAGGCGGCGATCTCTTCGCGATGGTCGCCGGCGACAGTCCAGGAGCGGTGGGAATCGCGTGCCGGGACAGCGTGCCCGGCGATGATGATGCCGCGAGCGCGAAGGAAATCGAGGAATTCAGCCTGCGCGGGCGTGAAGCGGTCGAAGCCTACCAGGCAAAGCTCCATGGGCAGACCTAATGTTTCAGGAGGAGCGCTGCAGAGCCGCGATTCGAGCAGGCTGGCACTGAGCCAGCCCTGCGCCGCACATTCGCGGTCGAAGTCCTGAGCCCAATGGCGGAAACGCTCGGCGTCGGACGATTCCCAGGACTGCCGTCGTGCGGGATGAGCGTCGAAAGACGACAGCAGCGACCAGGCATCGAGGGCCAGAGCCGCCATGGATTCGGGCGAGAGGACCAGGCCAGCATCTTCCCGCTGGACCCGTGTCCAAAGCGCGCGCTCCTGAAAAGGCGACAGCAGAAGCGGAGCGTCCGGAGTGGCGAAGGCGTAGTTTTGCCAGAGGGTCCGCAGCCAGGTATCCCAGTCGAGAATGGCGGGAGAGGCCCAGACTTCGTGGCCTGCGGCGCGCTGATCGCGGGCATGCTGGAGACGCAGTGCGCGTGCGGCGCGTGCGCTGGCTGCCACGACCGTGGCGCCGCGTGCGAGCGCGTCCGTCACAGCGGCGAACCCGTTAGCCCGGGATCCCGAACCGTTCGCACTGGAGCCGGAGACGGTCATGCGCAGGGAGCCGAGAGGAGAAGCGCCCGCAAGCATGGGCTCGCGGTATCTGTAGGGCGCAGGAGAGTTACGACAAATCTCATGGTTGCGCCAGTGTGGAGAGCCGGCATTTGGAGGCTCGCTCAAGTGTAAACTGGCGGGTGGTTTCCCTTCATTTGCGAATTTCCACCGCCGTGCTGCTGACGGTGGCTTTGTGTTTGGCGGGATGCCGGTCGCGGCAGACGGCGAAGACGGCCGGACCCGAGGCAGGCGCGAAGACCTGTAACATTCGGGGCGTGGTAGTCTCCGCTAACGCGGCAACAGGCGAAGTGATCCTGAACGGCGACGCAATTCCCGGCTATATGCCGGCGATGACGATGGCGTACACGCTGAAGCAGCCTGGCATAGCGGCAGCGCTGCATCCCGGTGACACCATCACAGCAGTGATGAAGCCAACGGCGCAGGCGGATGTGCTGGATCAGATCGATATCGTCGACCAGGCGAAGCTGGATTACGTCCCGAAGGTTGCCTACAACACGCTGGAGCCAGGCGAAACGATTCCGGATTTTCGTTTTCTGAACCAGAGTGGGCGGATGATCGGCCTGCGGCAGTTCCGGGGCAAGGTCGTGCTGCTGACGTTCATTTACACGCGTTGCCCGCTGCCGAACTATTGCGTGCGGATGAGCCGAAACTTCGCGGAAATCGACAAGGTGCTGCAAAAACAGCCAAAGCTCTACGCCAGGACGCGCCTGCTGAGCGTTAGCTTCGATCCGTCGTACGACACGCCGAGTGTGTTGCGCAGCTATGGCGGCGCGTACACGGGACTCTACACGAAGGAAACCTTCAGCCATTGGGATTTTGCCGCTCCGCCGCAGAGCGAACTGAAGAAGGTGTTGTTGTTTTTTGATGTCGGAATTACTCCATCCGCGGGTCAGACGATCACGCACTCGCTTTCAACAGCGGTCATTGCGCCGGATGGGAAACTGTACAAGTGGTATCCAGGGAACGAGTGGACACCGGAGCAGGTACTCGCGGATGTGGCGCATCTGGAAGCCGGCCGGATGTGATGCGGTATTCTGAAACAGTGGTCTGACCACGCTGCGGGCGTCTGTAAGAATATCCAATACAAGAGGAGGACCACGCCATGAGCGGGGGCCTGAAGATTCGCCAGGATGGCGAGCTGGATTTTTTGTCGGTCGGAGCGCTGGTGCACCGGCTGGATCCTGGAATTATTCCCTTCCGCAAGGCGACGGAATGTGCGATCCACGTAAGCGGCGGCGAATTCAACGTGGCTGCGAACCTGGCGGATTGCTTCCGCATGAAGACCGGCATCGCGACGGCGATGGTGGACTACCCGATCGGCGACCTGATTGCGGAGCGGGTGCGCGCGATGGGCGTGCGCCCGTTCTACAGGCATTTCGAGCACGATGGCGTGACCGGGCCGAACATGGCGACCGTGTACAGCGACCGTGGATACGGCGTGCGTCCGCCGGTGGTCTTCTACAACCGCTCGAACGAAGCGGCGGGGCGGCTGAAGCCGGGGGACTTCGATTGGAAGAAAATTTTCGCGGGCGGGGTGCGCTGGGTGCACAGCGGTGGCATCTTTGCGGCGCTGTCGCCGACGACGGCGGAAGTGGCCGTGGAGGCCATGAAAGCGGCGAAGGCGGCGGGCGCGGTAACCTCGTTCGATCTGAACTTTCGCGCGAAGCTGTGGAACGTCTGGGGTGGCGAGCAGAAGGCGGCAGAGACGATCGCGCGCATCGTGGAGCACGTTGATGTGCTCGTTGGCAACGAGGAGGATCTGCAGAAAGGACTGGGTATATCCGGCCCTGAAGTGGCGGCGAAATCGAAGCTGGATCCGAGCGTCTTCTTCGCGATGATCGGCAACGTGGTGAAGAAGTATCCGAAGGTACGGGTAGTGGCCACGACGCTGCGCGAGGTCCACTCGACGAACCGGCATAGCTGGAGTGCGGTGGCATGGATCGACGGGAAGACGTATAGCGCGCCGACAGCGGAACTGGATGTGTACGACCGCGTCGGCGGCGGCGACGGATTTGCGGCCGGATTCTTCTACGGACTGCTCGCGGGCGAAGCGCCGGAGCAGGCTGTGAAGCTGGGCTGGGCCCACGGCGCGCTGCTAGCCACGTTTCCGGGAGATACGACCATGGCGACGCTGGAGCAAGTACGCGCGTTCGCGCAGGGAGGATCTGCCCGCATCCAGAGGTAAATCAGGTTAACATTTTCGGTTGCGGAACCTTTAGAGCGGAAGCGGTGCCTTCCGCTCTGCCTTTTTGGAACAGGGTGCGCGTGAACGCATGTCCACTAGACTGGAGAATGGAGGGACTATGGCAAGAATGACGCTCCTGATCGGGCTGGTTCTGGTGGTGATGGGAATCCTGCAATATGAGGTCACGAACCACGCGTCGGCGGCGCTGATACCTGCGGCTTTTGGGATCATCCTGGGAGTGCTGGGCGTGACGGCGCGGACAGAGAAAGAAAAGATCCGGATGATCGTGATGCATATCGCGGTCACGGTGGGGCTGGTCGGGTTCCTGATGACGGCAGGCAGCATCTGGACCTACGTGCAGATGCTGCGCGGCATCTATACCTACACTCCCAACACGGCGATGGTGAAAGACAGGGCCACAATGTCGGTGGTCCTGCTGTTTTATGTGCTTCTTTGCGTCCGCTCATTCATCAGTGCAAGAAAGGCGCGCGAGGCTGCGCCCGAAACCAGGGTCGTGGGTTCCCGTTAGGCGGTTTTGAGGAGGGCCTTTTCCTATGCCGCCATTCGGAGGATTCGGCTCGATGCCGGTGAGCGCCGAGCGCGGCAGCCGCCGTATGCGTGCGGCAGGCGGG
>JASHRH010000372.1 GCA_030037475.1 Acidobacteriaceae bacterium | reverse complement strand
AATCCATGCGGACATAGCCGCGCGGACTGGCCGGGCCTCCGAATCCGATGTCATTCCAGGCTGTGGGATGCGAGTAGTAGGCGCTCGCGAGGTCAAGCAATACCCGGTGCGCGAAAAATTCCTTACCTGACATGCCACCCCATGCCGGATCCGAAAGCTGACCGTTCTGCAGACGATGCAGCAAGGCATCTTGCTGCGCGCCATCGATCTCGTGGAAGGCTATGCCGTGCGCCTTGCGGGCTTCGGCGTTCAGCGCATCGAGCCCGCGGCGCCAGGCCTGGTCCTGCTGCGGTAAACCCACTCTGCGAAAGCCATCCGTGCGACCGGTGTACAGTCGCTCGTTGAGCAATTCGGCCAACGGAACGGCAGGGCGATCCAGGGGCTGCGGCAGGATGCACGCGCACAGTGCCTGTAGGGTCTGCCACTGCGATGCATTGAATATACGAGGGAGCCGCGATATCTCGAGACGGCGCTGTATGGTCCGCCGCGTGGCGTCATTCCAGGAAACACCCTGGCTCTTCGCGAGCACATCGTAGCCGGGGTAATGTGGATTACTCATGGGGCGACCGGCGCAGCAGCGTTAGCGCCGCCAGGCCCGAGAGCGACAGCGCGGCGAAGCTCGGCGGCGCCGGCAGCGGGGGACCGTCCAATAGATTTTGGGTCCAGTTGCGCCAGCCACCCATGCTTCGCGAGATGCCGTAGGCGTGGAATCCCGTGCCTGCGAAACCAAGCAGCGCCGTCAGCCGTAACCTCCAGCGCGTGAGCCGCTCGGGCGCCGACGGTGATGCAGCCGCCCGCGCGAGCAATGCGGCGGCCACCGGGGGCGCGCTCACGGGCAGGTACATCGCAGGGTTGTGGTAGGCGCCTCGCAGGTGCAGCAGCCCGGCTTCTGCCGCCGTTCCCACAATGCCGGCAGCGCTGAGTGCCGCAAGCAGTCGTCCGGCAGGCAGTCCTGCAATCCGCGCGAATGTCCCGGCACGCTGGCCGCGCAGCCGTTCTGCGGCCAGGCCCAACAGTCCCGACATCGAAAGCGCAGCAGGGGCGCCGAGCGGAGCGGCGTAGAACAGGTTCAACCAGGAAAATCTGCCGGTGCGCTTGCCCACATTGTAGAGGTGGAAACCAGTGCCGAGCAGCCCGGTCAGGGCAGCCAGCAGATGGATTGCCTGACGCGGCAGATGCGGCTGCGGCCGTTGGTCTGCCGACGCATGACTGCAAGCCGCCATGCTCAGCAGGCCGCTGATCAGTGGCGCGAGCATGCTCTTGTTGGAAAAGGAGCCGCGGTAGTGCTCAACGGCGCTGTCGGACAGTACGCAGGCGGCCAGTGCCCCCGCAGCTCGATTCACCTGCCGTATTGCCGGCAATGATGCGGGTATGGATCGCTGCGCCCGGTGTCGATGCGCCGAAACGATGGCTGTGAGACCGAGTGCGCCGGCGGCGCCCCACATCAACAGGTTGTCCACCTGTGCGCGTTGCATGGTCTTCCTTACACCCGATACCGCTCGGCATCGGCGCATTTGAAGTCGAGCCCTAACCCCGGCCGCGTCAGATCAGGCGCTATGGTCCCGCGCACCGGATTTGGAGCCCCATCGAACAGCATGTGCTCGATGCGCACGTGATCGTGGAACCATTCCAGATGCCGCAGCCGCGGTGACGTACAGGCCACATGCAAGTGCAACGCCGGGGCGCAATGGCCCGACAGGTCCAGATGGTGCGCTTCGCACAATCCCGGAAGTTGCAGGAACGCCGTGATGCCACCGCAGCGCGACACGTCAGCCTGCAGCACGTCGACAGCGTTCGCTGCCAGCATGCGGTCGAAATAATCAAGTGTGTACCCATACTCGCCGGCGGCGAGCTCCATCGACGCAGGCAGACGTCCTCGAAGCGCCCGCAGACCCGTCAGATCGTCAGATGAAACCGGTTCCTCGAACCAACTGACACGCTGTTCGGCGAAATGCAGCGCCAGCTCCAGCGCCTGTTTGGTCTTGTAAGCGCCGTTGGCATCGACAAACAGACCGGTTTCGCCAATGGCTCGGCGCGCGATCGAGGTGCGGTGAGGGTCAAGCTCCGGGTCCGAACCCACCTTCATCTTCACCCATTGGCAGCCATCCTTCTCCACCCAGTGCTGCAACTGTCGCTGTAGTTGCGAATCGCTGTAACTGGTGAAGCCACCGCTGCCGTAGATCGGCACGCTCTGTCGTGTACGCCCCAGCAATACCGCCAGCGGCACGCCGATGAGCTTGGCCTTGAGGTCCCACACCGCAATATCCAACGCCGAGATCGCGGTTGCGGCGAGGCCTTCGCGGCCGAAATTCCGTACCGCCCTTTGCTGTGCAAGCCAGCATGCCCGGGGGTCGAAAGCGTCTTGCCGCTGCAACGCTGCTGCGAGTTCGTGCTCAATCAACGGCACGATGCTGGCGCTGGAGTAGGTGAATCCCAATCCGCTGAGTCCTCCACCGTCGATGGTTGCGACCACCAGAGTGGTTGCGTCCCACTGCAGTGTGCCGTCGGCTTCAACGGAGTCGGTTGGGACTCTATAGGCAGCCGCACGGACTCGCTCTATCGGTGCCTGCGGCGGCATACGCCCGTTACGTTTTGTGAGACATGATCGCGCCCAGGACTTCCTTGGCGGTCGACTTGATGATGCCGGCTTCGTCCGGATCACCCTGCAATAGGCTTGAGACGAAGTGCTTGGCCTGTGCCAGCGTTACATGGGGCGGCAGGGGTGGCACATCCGGATCGGTGCGGACATTCAACAGAACGGGTCTGTCCGATGCCAACGCTTCATCCCACGCGGGGCCAACGCGTTCCGGACGGTCCACATAAATGCCCTTGAAGCCGATAAGCTCCGCGAAGCGCTCGTAGGGCACGTCCGGTAGATCTTGTGAGGCGTCGAACTTCGGGTCTCCCGCCAGCACGCGCTGCTCCCAGGTCACCTGATTCAAGTCCTGATTGTTGAATACGCACACGATCCACTGCGGACTGGTCCATTCGCGCCAGTATTTGGCGACAGTAATGAGCTCTGCCATATTGTTCATCTGCATCGCGCCATCGCCAACCAGGGCTATGACCGGTCGGTCCGGATGGGCGAACTTGGCGGCGATCGCGTAGGGCACGGCCGCGCCCATGGAGGCTAGTCCACCGGAAAGAGAGCACATCATGCCGGGGCGAATCTTCAAATCGCGCGCATACCAGTTGGCGCATGATCCGGAATCGCTGGTAATGATTACGCGCTCGGGAAGGCGCGGCGATAGCTCCCAGGCGACGCGCTGCGGGTTGATCGGTTTGGCGCCGATCATTGCCCGTGATTCAAGCAGTCGCCACCAGTCCGCTACGTTCTTCTCCACACTCTCGCGCCATTCGCGCTCGGATTTGTGGTTTAGCAGCGGCAGAAGCGCGC
>JASHRH010000371.1 GCA_030037475.1 Acidobacteriaceae bacterium | reverse complement strand
GCATCCTGAATCAGGAGCTGGGATCGTGGCTGTTTCTAGGCGTGATTGTGACTTCGCTGGAATTGCCGCGCGAGGCCACGAGGATGGTTGCCGCCGACCGCTGCGGCTCCTGCACACGCTGCATTGAGGCTTGCCCAACGCAGGCGCTGACCGGGCCGCGGCAAATGGACGCCGCTCGGTGCATTGCGTATCTGACGATCGAGAAGCGCGGGGCAATTGCGGAGTCTCTGCGCGAGGGGATCGGCCGCCAGATTTTCGGCTGCGATATCTGCCAGGACGTGTGCCCGTGGAACCGGCGCGCGCCCATCGCCGCGGATCCGGAAATGGCGCCGCGGAGCGAGCTGGTCAATCCGGCGCTCGACCGGCTGGCCGGCATGGACGAGCCGGAATTTGAGCGGCGGTTCAACGGGTCGCCGGTGCGACGGGCGAAATTCACGGGCTTCCGCCGCAATCTGGCCCTTGCCATGGGCAACAGCGGCCAGACGCGGTTCCTGCCCATTCTGCGGCACTGGACCGCCGATCCCGACCCGGTGCTGGCCGAGGCAGCTTGCTGGGCAGTACGCCGGCTCGAACCGGAACCGCATTGAACCACGGTTCGGCGGAGCGCAGTCCGCTCGTCATTTTTCTCTGCGAAGGCCGCAGTTAGCCAGACCCAGCCAGGCAGATGAAAGCTTTCAGCAATTTCCTGCAGATCGGGCTCGGCCAGTCCGCTCAGGCCGAGTTCCGCACCACGTTCGCGGCGCTTAGGCCCTTGGGACCCTGCTGGCACTCGAACTCGACGGCCTCACCTTCATTCAGGGTCCGGTAGCCCGAATCCTGAATCGCGGAAAAGTGGACGAAGACGTCCTCGCCGCTCGCCCGCTGGATAAATCCATAGCCTTTTGCGCCATTGAACCACTTCACAACGCCATGCTCTTTCACCTGAAAACTCCTTCTTGTTCTATGTCTTTTTCTCCCTGGGACTGACGGGGCATCCCCGGTTCCTGCAGCGACGAGATGCAGCAGGAGCAGAGACACCAAAAGCTGCCTTTGCCCGCCCAGCAGCGGCGGTTACGGGCAGCTCAGTGGGTTACCGTACAGTCACAAGAGCGATGAAGCAGGCACATCAGAAAAACTGGCCTTCCTAAGCCGATTCGACCCCGGGGGGAAGAATCGTGCTCCTTTTATGGCAGGAAACTCGCTTTAGTTCAAGCAAAAAGTGGTGAGCAGGCACAGATTTTGCAGGTGGTTACGAAAGTAGACAGTACTTTAGAAACCTTCTCCGGCCGGAACTGAACTCTTCTTCCCTCCAGTACTGGGTCAGTTTGAAAGAAGTCATCCCTCGGGGGCTGAAGCCCCCCTCATTGAGAGCAACTCGCGGCACGGCTGAACAGGCTGCGGAAAAAGGAGGAAGGACCAGCGAAGGTTGCGAGCATTTTCCCTCAGGGCCTGAAGGCCGGATTGATTTTGCGATTGTTACGGCACGACTGAAGTCGTGCCCTGATACAAAGCCCCTGTCTCGGGAGTATCTTTCCGCAAGCTGTCAAGACGTGCCCCTGATACAAAAGCCGGTTGAGATCCGGGCCCTCCCACATCTGCCAAAACCGGGCAGAGCCGTTCGGCTTCGCCTCAGGCCAGGTTGTGGGGCACCCGTTGTGTCATGCCCTGATACAAAGCCCCTGCCTCGGGGTATCTTTCCGCAAGCTGTGAAGACGGGTCCCTGCAAAGAATTTGCACGCCGCACGAGAGAAGAAACATCCCGCAGCGGCTGAAGCCGGACTCATTTTGCTGCCTGTACGGCACGACTGAAGTCGTGCCCTGATACAAAGCCACGGCCCTGGGGTGTTTTTCCGCAAGCTGGGAAGTCGTGCCCCTTCAAAACAAATCCAAACTGACCCACTACCCTCCAGCCGTACCCTTGTGGGCAGCCAACATGGCTCTGCTACGATTTTTCAGAGGAGTCGATCCTGGTCATCACCAACGCAGCAGAACCTGCCAAACCGGCCGCAAAAACGGCGCTGCCGGCGACGCCCAGGCCACCGGAGCGGCCCCGCGGGCGGGGATGGTGGCCGGTTGTGGTTTCGCTGGTCCGCTACCTGGGGCAGACCGAGGTTCATACCTACGCCTTCAGCGTTGCGGCCAATGCGATTCTGTCCATTTTCCCGTTCATCGTGATGATGTTCACGATTGCGCGCCAGGTGTTCCACTCGCCGATGATGGTGCAGGTGATCGTGGATATGCTGCACGACCTGTTGCCGTCGAATCAGGCCTTCGTGGTGCGGAACATGAGCGCGCTCGTGCGGCCGAGCGGGGGCGTGCAACTGGCTTCGGTGATCACGCTGCTCATTTCATCATCCGGCGTTTTCCTGCCGCTGGAAGTGGCGCTGAACCGCGTGTGGGGCGTGACGAAGAACCGCTCGTACCTGCTGAACCAGATCATTTCTCTGGGAGTGGCGTTCGCGGTGGCGCTGCTGGCGATGGTCTGTGTTTTTATCGCCACGGCGCAGACCGGCATGCTGACGGTGCTGTTTCTCTGGCACACGCAGAACGCGGTCTACGCCTTCATCCACCGGGTATTTCTTCAGATTGCGATTGCCGTCCTCAGCGTGGGCATGTTTCTCATCATTTACCGGGTGCTGCCGAACCGGCGTTTGCCGCTGCGCGCGGTGCTGCCCACGGCCATCGTGACCGGCCTGACATGGGATCTGGGCCGGCTGGTGTACATGCTGGTGCTGCCGCGCCTCGATTTGCACTCGGTCTACGGAGCGTTTGACGTGTCGGTGAGCCTGATGATCTGGGCGTTTCTTACGGGATTGCTGCTGCTGTGCGGCGCCCAGTATTCGGCGACGCGACACGCGCTGCGGCTGGCGCGCGAAGCGGATCTCGCCGCCGCCCAGGAAGCCGGGGATAAAGAACCCGCTCGCTAAAAGCGGATCAGGGCGAGGCCGGATTCCGGATCATGCTGTTTCTGCAGGTGGCGCGGGCTCTCGATCAGAATCACCTCGCAGGTGGGCCGGACCACCGCTTTTTGCAGATGGCCTCCGTGCGCGGTTCCATCACGGCGCCCGACCACGACATGGGCATGCACCTGCGGCTCTCCGTCTTTCAGTGCCACGTCGCCGATCAGCGAGAGCAGCTCCACCTGTTCATCCAGCGCAACCGACGTTTCGTACTGCTTCGATTCCCAGTTGAACCACCCAAGACGGACGGACTGGAACGCACCGATCGCCTGAAACCTGCTGCCAGCCAGTTTTTCCTTCCCTGCGAAATGCTTCAGTTCTGCGGCGAACTCGTCACCGGTGTCCAGAATCAACGCGTACGTGCGCGGCCGTTCTTCCAGCAGCTTGTATCTCATGCACGATGAGATGCGGGTGGCGCGCAACCCGCGAGAACGGGCGGGCGGTCCGGCTAGAACGGCGGCCACTCCAGCGAGCCGCCCTCCAGCAGATACGCGAACCTCTCCACGCGATAACCCTTGCCGTCGTGGACGGCGAAAACGCGTGGCCTGCCCATCGGACTGGTGCTCCACAGCGAGACGCCCGCATACGCGCCATCCTTGCGGACGATGTAGTACTCCATGTCCAGCAGGCGAACCTTCGTCATGTCGCCGTCGTAGTTGCGGACGATGCGGCGCATGACCTCCAGACCGGCTTCGCGCGGACGCATGCCCTGGCGCATCAGCTCGACGATGGTGTGCCC
>JASHRH010000370.1 GCA_030037475.1 Acidobacteriaceae bacterium | reverse complement strand
GATGGTGGACAGCCGGAGAATGTGACGGCGGGACGGCATGCGACGCCGTCATGGTTCGAGTGGCTCGACGAGCAGCAAATGGGGGTGGCGGAGATCAGAGGAGGTTCGGCGCATCTGTTCGTGTACAATGTCGCGACGCATCAGGATTCGCCGCAATACAACCTGACCCTGCCCGACGCAGTGGGCGCGGGCAGTCTGGAGATGCGCGTAGCGGTTTCGAACTCAAATAACATCGCGTTCGTCCGCACGTCGTTCTCCGAGCCGCCGGAAGTGTGGGCGGGGCCGCTGATGGAGATGAAGCCGGTGACCCACGCCAATGACGATCTGAAGCCGCTGTGGGGCAGGGCGGAGTCGATCGACTGGACCAGCCAGGGTTTCCATGTGCAGGGCTGGCTGCTGCTGCCGGCGCATTATGATCCGGCGAAGAAGTATCCGCTGGTTGTGTATGTCCACGGCGGACCGTCGGCGGCGAATATGCCTGACTGGCCGTATCCGGGGTACGGTCCGGTGCCGTTTTCAGCGATGGATTATTTCGTGCTGATGCCGAATCCGCGGGGCAGCTTTGGCCAGGGCGAGAAGTTCACCCAGGCGAACCGAAAGGATTTCGGCTATGGCGACCTGCGCGACATTCTGGCAGGTGTGGATGCGGTCGAGAAACAGTATCCGGTGGACGACCGCCGCGTAGGGATTACGGGCTGGAGCTACGGCGGATTCATGAGCATGTTTGCCGTGACGCAAACGCACCGCTTCCGGGCGTCCGTGGTGGGAGCGGGGCTGTCGGACTGGTTGAGCTATTACGGCGAGAATTCCATCGACCAGTGGATGATTCCCTTCTTCGGCGCGTCGGTGTACGACGATCCGGCGGTGTATGCAAAGAGCTCGGCGATCGATTTCGTGAAGAACGTGCGGACGCCGACATTGATGGTGGTGGGAGATCGCGACGGGGAATGCCCAGCGCCGCAGTCGTTCGAGTTCTGGCATGCGCTGCACGACCTGGGTGTGCCGACGGAGCTGGTGGTATACCCCGGCGAGGGGCATGGCTTCGTGAAGGCGTCGGATCGGCTGAATGTGCTGGAGCGTGCGGTGGCCTGGTTCCAGGAGTACATGCCGCAAAACAGAGAGCAGGATCCAGGGAGTACGGCACAGAACGAAGGCAGCCGGCCATAGGCGGCGGGAGGCCCCGGGGGCGATTGTCCGAGGGTTGTTCGCTGGGCTGGAGGGCCTTCCCTTTGATATTCTGAATCGCACCCGGAATTTCCTGGCGTTTCAACCGCCTGAGCGGCTCGGACTGCACAGGCGGGGAGGTTTCATGCGGCGGTTCCTTGCTTTTGCAGTCCTGTTTGCGTTCTCCCTTCCAATTGGTCTTTCCATTACGGGCTGCGGCCACAATCCCGGGAATTACTGCATCAAAAATGGCCATGCGTACGGCATTACCACCTCGCAGGTGACCTCGATCATCCTGCAGCCGGAGACGACGGGCGTATCGCTCTCCTGGGGCCAGACGTTCCAGGTGGGACCGGCGCAGGCCTATAACTGCCTGGGCGGCACCGAAGCGGTTGGCAAATGGGCGTACACCAGCAGCAACCTGCTGCTGGCCGATATTTCGCCGCAGGGAACCCTGTGCGCGGGAACCTGGAACCGGAACAGCCCCGGAGGCGTGCCCAACTTTACGATCTGCACGCCGCCCGCCGGCTCGTCGCTGTCGTCCTTCAACGGATGCAACGGTACAAGCTGTGGCATCGTCCAGGTGACGGCCAGCGGCGCCGGGGCCACCAGCAATCCGGTGGACGTATACATTCATCCCCCCGTGACCTCGGTCACGATACCCAGCCAGACGGCGTGCGTCTCGCAGGGGCAGACGCTCGCGGATTCCAGCGGGAACCCCTTGCCTTTGTTAGCCGAAACCACGGTGTTGGGGCCAGGAGGCGCGTTCCTGTGCGGTCCTCCGGGCACCAGTCCCGCAGGTACGTATGCCTGCACCGATCCCGGAGCGAATATCGGGACGATCACGTATTCAGCGCAGACGCCGAACATCGTCACCATCAACAACACCACGAACCCGACATCGACAAGCGCCGCGTCCACTGCGAACGGCGTTGTGACTGCGAACCTTCCTGGTTCGACGATCATCAACGCGAGCCTGTCGAACTCCGATGTGACCTCGGCGGCGGGATATTTCTCAACCTGCCCCCCGGCGATCCTGACGCTGTCCGTCAACGGGGCCAATTCGGCGACCGTGACTCCCAGTTCGCCGCAGACAGTCGTGGCCAGCGCGACGGACGCGAGTGGGAATACGATCAACGGGCTGGCGCTGAATTTTGCCTCGACAGAGCCGCAGAATCTGAGCGTCGGCGGCACGGGCCTGGTTACGAGCACCTTCCCCAGTCATGCCACGGTGACTGCGGTGTGCGCTCCGCCGAACTGCAATCCCGCGCCCGTCAATCTTGTGGGCGTATTGGGCAACGGCATGCCGGTGGTCGGCAACCCGATTACTATCGACTCGCCGGGCCGGGTGAGCAACCAGCTCTGGATGGCTTCCTCGCAGTCGCCGTATTTCTCCGAAGTAGACCTGTCCACCGGAGGCGCCGCGGCGCCGGTGCTCCTGCCCTATACGCCGAATTCCATGGTGATGGATCAGGCCGGAACCACGCTGTATTTCGGCAGCTACCACGAGCTGATGGTCTACACAGCGGGCAATAACTCGCCGTCCAAAGAGGTGCCTGCGGTTCCAGGGGTGGTGCTGGCAGTGTCGCCCACTGGCAACCTGCTGGTAATCAACGATCAGCTCCGCCAGGTGATTTATTTGTTCAATCCCCAGGGCACCACCGTCACCAGCATCGCGGGCATTGCCCAGCACGCACAGTTTTCCCCGGACGGGACCACGGTCTACATCACGGGCGTGAATACCGCCAATCCTCAGAACCCAAACCAGAACTCCCTCTTTGTGTACAACGCGGCGACGGGATGGTCGACGTACTCGCTCAGCAACGAGCCGGACTCCTACAAGTGCCCACTGGATGCGGCGGGCTCGGCCGCGGTGCCCGCGTATAACCAGGCCTACGATCCCTTCTGCGGCGCCTCCCTAACGCTTACGGTGCCGAGCGTCGCGGTGTTCACGAGCGGCAGCCAGGGCAGTCCGACGGCCGCTAACAGCTATTGCCCGAATGCGAGCGCGAACCCGCCGTATTATCCGCCGGCCGGAGACGTTCCGGTGTCGACCGACCAGATCACGGCGACGGCGGACGGAGATCGCATTTTGGGGGCGGACGGCACGACCTTCTCGGATATCTGGCTGTATCCGACGACGACGCTGTCCGGGACTGCCGGCGTGCCGGTGAACGCGTGTCCCGGTTATAACGGCACGCCGCTGACGATGAACACGTCGCCGCTCCAGGGGGCGCTGCCGGCTTCGGTGACCTCGACGGCGCCGGAGATCGACCAGGTGGTCTCGTGGCCGTACTCGAATCTCGCCTTCGTGCTGTATCAGTCGTGCGCAGATGCGGGTGCTGCATGCCCAACCGGCGCAGCTCCTGCCACGGGCGTGCTCCCGTACTATATCCCGGCTTCGTCCACGTCTCCGGCTTTCGGTACTCTGAGCACCATTCAGCTGTCCGGGAATGCAAAGTCGCCTGTTGCAGGTATCTTCTCGCCGGACGGTTCGCTGTTCTTCGTGAGCACCAGCGGGGATAACTTAATCCACGAGATCGATACGACCACGCTGAAGGATATCGGCACGATCGACCCCAAGCTGATCAACGCGAACGGCCAGGCGGTGCCGGCGCAGTTCCTCACGGTGAAGAGCCGTTCTACCACATAACGAGCTTGCGGAAGCGCAACGGACGGCTGGCGCTTGCCGGCCGTTTCCATTACGGGCGTTACACTTGATCCCATGCCGCGCGTTGCCATCATTTCCAAGCCGCAAAAGGAAGAGCTGCGGCAACTGCTGCCGGAGCTGGTGCTGTGGCTGAAAGCGCACGCCTGTCAGCCGGTGCTGGATCCCGTGAGCGCGAACTATGTGACGGACGAGGACGTTTGCCCGCGTCCGGAGATGGTCGCGCGGCAGCCGGAACTGGTGATCGTGCTGGGCGGCGATGGGACCCTGCTGGCGGCAGCGCGAGTGTTCGCGCGCAGCGGCACGCCCATCCTCAGCGTGAACCTGGGCGCGCTCGGCTTCCTGACGGAAATTCCGCTGTCCGGGCTGTATACGCATCTGGAGGCCTGGTGCCGCGGCGGGTGTTGGCTGGAATCGCGCGCCATGCTGCGCACCGAACTGTGGCGCAGCGGTGAGCTGCACTGCGAACATGATGCCCTGAATGACGTGGTGGTGGCCAAAGGCGCCATCGCGCGCATGGGACACTTCAGCGCGGAAGTGGATGGACAGCTGGCCGCATCCTTTCGCGCGGACGGCCTGATTGTGGCCACGCCGACGGGCTCGACGGCATACTCGCTGGCGGCCGGCGGCCCGGTCCTGGTTCCCGGAACGGACGCGCTGATCGTGACGCCGATTTCGCCGCACCAGCTCACGCTCAGGCCCACGGTGGTTCCGGGAGATTCGAAGATTCTGGTGCGCATCGAGGGGATCCCCGACCAGACCTTTCTGACCATCGACGGGCAGGAGGCGATCGAGATGCGCGTGGGTGACGAGCTGCGTTGTCGGCGTTCGGACGCCGCGGTGAAACTCGTTCGGCTGGGAGAGCACAGCTTTTTCGATCTGCTGCGCGCCAGGCTGAAGTGGGGCGAGCGCTGATCGGCTGGCCTATTGCGTGGTGAGCTCCTGGAGCAGCAGATGGGCCTTGACCGCGAGGGTGCGCGCGCCATCGAGATCGTTGGTCTTCAGTGCGTCCCGGGCATGAGCGAGGAAGGTGCGAATTTGCGCCGCGACCTTCTGCTCTCGCGAGTTGAGCGGATGTTTGATGGCGTCCAGGCTTTTCTCGGTGGAGTCGATCGATTTGGCAATAGCCTCGCGATCTGCGGATCCGCCATCGCCGCTGGCGGTGGAGAGCTGCCCGATAGGGGACATATCCGAGGGCGGGCCGCTGGCGACCTGCGGATTTGAAGGAGGCTGTGACGCGGGCTTTGCGGTTTCCGGTGAGCGGTTGCCGGCGAGCTCCGGTTTTCCCCGATGGCGGAAGATTCGATGCCGTGAGGAAGTGCGCTCGTTTGTTTCCGGCGGCACGGCGGTATTCAGCAGAACGGGCCGCGCAGAATACGCCGGAAGGGACGGCAGAGGCGGAATCATCGCCGCCGTCTCGGTGGGAGTCGGCAACGAGGGAGCCTGCGTCTGTGGAGACGGCGTGACAGGATGCTGTTTGCGGACACATCCCGCGCACAGAGCCAGC
>JASHRH010000369.1 GCA_030037475.1 Acidobacteriaceae bacterium | reverse complement strand
GAGAAATCAATCCCGAATTTACAAAACGCAGCCTCCGAGGTTAGGATTTTTCGGGAACAATCGGCTGCGGATCGCGCAATTCTGGCCTGCCTCTGCTGTGTGGATGGCCACGCTCGCGTCTCGTGGCGGAGGATGGATGCAGGACACCACGAAGGTGCTGATCATCGACGACGATCCGATCCACCTGAGGATTTACGGATGGATTGTGGCGGCGGCCGGTTATGAGGCGCTGCCGGCGCTGGTGACCGCGGACCGCATCGATTTTCCGAATCATGCCGCGGACCTGGTGCTGATGGATTACCGGCTGACAGGCCAGATCACGGCCGTGCAGGCGATCGCCCAGACCAGGAGCCGCTATCCTGCGGCGCCGATTATCGTGCTGTCGGACCTGTACGACCTGCCCGCGGATGTTGCTCCTCTGGTGCAGGCGTTTGTGAGGAAGGGGGAGCCGGCGCAACTGGTGAATACGCTGACGAGCTTTACCCGGGCGGGAGCGGAGCAGCCCGACAGCGCAGCGTAAATCCTTGCCACAATTCTTTTTCCAGACAACCAGGCAGTGGAAGTGGCCATCCAATACGCGGTGTTCGTGTCTCATCCTCCCCCGGGGACCGGCACAAACCGGCGGCTTCAGGGAGCGCGGGTTTAGAGCAAAACCAGGGGAAACGTCGAGGTGACGACGGTTTCCCATCGCGAGTTCTTCGGAGACAATTCCAGTCGTGTGGGCATCCGGCGCAGCTTGTGTGCGAGCCTGGAGTGGTCTCGCTGAAACGGGAAGAGGCCGAACGGAAAGACGGTGAGAGCACGGGCACAGCAACGGGGCGAACGGCGGGCGGGGCGGGTCTGCCGGCGGATGACCACACTGGCGCTGGCGGCGATTGCCGTGGTCTATGCGGCCAACCCGGTGGATCGTGCGGCTGCGGAGCGGCCGTCGCAGGATGCGGTGGAGGCGGCATACCTCTACAATTTCGGGAAATTTGTGCGCTGGCCGGCGGCGGCGCAGGGACCGCTGGTGCTGTGCGTGGCCGGACAGAATACGGTGGACCAGCTCCTCGGGCGGCTGGTGGCAGGCGAGCAGATCGGCGGACGTCCGCTCGAAGTGAGGCGGCTGGAACATACCGAAGAGGCGCAGAGCTGCTCGATTCTGTTCGTCGGCCCCGGGGAGCGCGACCGCCTGGACGCGTATCTGGGCGTGGCGACGGGGAAGCCGGTACTGACGGTGGGCGAGGCGCCGGATTTTCTGGCGCGGGGTGGAGTCATCCAGTTCGTCCTGACCGGCGATCACGTTCGGTTTTCCGTGAATCTGAACGCTGCCCAGCGCAACAGCCTGCAGCTCAGCTCCGAGCTGCTGAAGGTCGCGGTCAGCGTGATGGGAAAACCGCGGATCGGAGGGGAGCCATGAAGCATCCCTCCGGAAATTCCTCGCCGCTGACGGCGCGCATGCTGGGATCGAGCAGCATTTCCGCGAAGCTGACGCGCATGAACGTAATGGTAAGCGGGCTGGTGCTGCTGCTGGCGGTGGTGGCGTTTTTCGTCTACGACCTGATCTCGTTCCGGCAGAATCTGATCCGGAATCTGCAGACCTCGGCGCAGATTGTCGGCGCCAACAGCGTGTCGGCACTGCTCTTCGACGATCCCGAAAGCGCCACGACGACGCTCGAGGCGCTGCGCAGCTCGCCGGACGTGGTGTCGGCGAAGCTGCTGGACAACAACGGGCAGGCTTTTGCCGGCTTCGAGCAGCCGGGCGCGACGGAGTTGCCGCCGACCGTCGCGCTGCCGCACGGCGTGAATGACCAGACGTGGACGACGGGAAATCGCGTGTTGCTGGCGCACCGGATTCTGTTTGAGGGCAAGCCGGCGGGGATGGTGTACATCTCGGCGCAGCTGACGGAGACCCGGCACCGGGCGCTGCAGTATCTGCTGATCGCGGCAGTCATCCTGCTGTTCTGCATGGGAGCGGCGCTGCTGATCAGCGCGACGGCGCGCAGGCTGATTGCGCGGCCGGTGATCGCGCTGGCGGAAACGGCGCGGCGCGTATCGCGGGAGCGGGACTATTCGGTGCGGGCGGGGCCGCACCGGGATCACGACGAGATCGCGGTGCTGATCGAGTCGTTCAACGAGATGCTGGCGCAGATTCAGGATCAGGACCGGGCGCTGACCCGGGCGCGCGACAACCTGGAGCTGCGGGTACAGGAGCGGACCGCGGCGCTGCGCGCGGCGAACCGAGAGCTGGAGGCGTTCTCCTACACGGTGGCGCACGACCTGCGTGGGCCTCTGGATGCGGTGATGGGGATGGTCTATCTGCTGGAGCATCTGGAGGGGGACGGCGGCGAAACGCAGCGACAGGAGATTCTGAAGCAACTGGGCAGCTCCACGCGCGGCATGGCGGGGCTGATCGACGATCTGCTGAACCTGTCGCGAGCCAGCACCCTGGCGCTGAAGAAAGAGACGGTGGACCTGAGCGCGATGGCGCGGGAGATCGCGGAGGATCTGAAGCGCACCGAGCCGGAGCGGCGGGTGGAATTCAGAATCGCCGCGCTGCCCCCGGTGGAGGCCGACAGCGGACTGATGCGGGTGGCGCTGGACAATCTGATCCGCAACGCGTGGAAGTACACCTCGCGGCACGAGACGGCGCATATCGAGTTCGGGGCCGTGCGCCGGCCCGGCGAAACGCTCTACTACGTGCGCGACGACGGGGCGGGATTCGATCCGAGGATGAACGATCAACTGTTCCAGCCCTTCCATCGGCTGCACAGCCGCGGCGAATTTCCGGGGACGGGAATCGGGCTGGCGACGGTGCAGCGGATTCTGGCGCGGCACGGAGGGCGGATCTGGGCCGAAGGCGCGGTGGAGCAGGGCGCGACATTCTGGTTCACGGTGAAGAGCGCGTCGTCGGCGGTGGCGTAGAGGCGAGAGAGTCCGCGCGGCTGCAATTCTGAGAATCTTCCCATCTTCCTGTCTCAATTCGGGGCACACGTTCGCAGTTGTGCGTGCGAACGACCGTGCCTGAGCCTGAGAACCAACTGGCGGTCAAGGGATCCGCGGGGGAACCCGCGAACGCCCTGGTGCGGGCGGACGCGGCAAACGGAACAGCAGACGGAGCAGCAGCCGGAGTCGAGTCCGAAACACGGGACACGCGCCTGGACCGGCTTCCCATGGAGCTGCACGTAATGGTGAAGGTGGAGCGGATGCGGGTCGAGGATCTGCTGGCGCTGCAGCGGGGCACAGTGCTGACCACGGTTCACGAACACTCGCAGGACGTGCCGGTGCTCTGCGGCGGCGTGCTGCTGGTGTGGGGGGAGTTCGAGGTCGTGGAGCAGAAGCTGGCGGTCCGCGTGACGCGGCTGGCGTAGCGAGAGGCCATGGAAGAGGTTCTGAGCGCGGGGCGTGTTGTCTGGCCGGAATGGATGGCCCGGCCGGCGGCGTGGCTGCGCGGCCTGGGAGGAGCGCGGGCGGCCGCGGCGCCGCTGCGCGTGGAGGCGCGCCTGAGCCTGGGCGCGAAGAAGTCCCTGGTGCTGGTGAACTGCCGCGGCCGCCAGGTGCTGCTGGCGCTGAGCGGCGACACCGTGGCTCCGGTGCTGGAGCTGGCCGCTCCGGCAACGGCCAAAACGCGCCGGAAAGGGGCAGCGCGGTGAGCGCGCTGGTGCTGCTGGCGCGGCCGCCGGCGGGGCTGAATCTGGGCGCGAACAACCAGATTCTCTGGACGATTGTTTTCACGCTGACGCTGCTGACGCTGGTGCCGGCGATTCTGGTGTCCATGACGCCGATGGTGCGTCTGCTGGTGGTCTTTCATTTTCTGCGCCAGGCACTGGGCACGCAGACCGCACCGTCGAACCAGGTGCTGATGGGGCTGGGGCTGATGATGACCTGGTTCCTGATGCAGCCGGTGCTGGTGCAGGTGGATCAGCAGGCGGTGGAACCCTACCGGCAGGGGCAGATCTCGGGCTGGGAGGCGATCCAGCGCGGCGCGGGTCCGCCCAAGGCGTACATGCTCCATTACGCGCGCGAGAAGGATCTCGCGCTCTTCGTTTCGGCGTCGATGACCCAGCGTCCGGCCCGGCCCGAGGATCTGCCGATGCGCGTGGTGGTGCCGGCGTACATCCTGAGTGAATTGAAAGCGGGATTCGAAATCGGGGCAGTGCTGTTTCTGCCCTTCCTGCTCGTGGACATGGTGGTGGCTTCGATTACCACGTCGATTGGCATGTATCAGTTGCCGCCGGTGGTAATCTCGACGCCACTGAAGATTCTGCTGTTCGTGATGGTGGATGGATGGAATCTGCTGGCCGGATCGCTGCTGAAGAGTTTCTGACCTGAGGCATTGGATGTGGGCGGATTTGCGAAAGACGGGCGAGGCGTGGTTGTGAGGGAGGCGCGATGGGAGCGGACCAGGCGGCGGAACTGATGCGGGCACTGCTGAAGGAGGCATTCATCCTGGGCGCGCCGCTGCTCCTGGCCGCCTGCGTGACAAGTTTCCTGATCAGCCTGGTGCAGACGCTGACCTCGCTCCAGGACCAGACGCTTTCGACCGTGCCGCGGCTGCTGGCGGTGGCTGGGCTGCTGCTGGCCGGACTGCCCTGGTATCTGGATCGGCTGATGCGCTACACCGTCGGGCTCTTCTCGGACTTTCACCGCTTTCTGGGGCTGACATGACGCCGCAGTGGACGAATGCGCTGACGGCGATGACCCTGGTGCTGGTGCGCGTCAGCGGGCTGATGGTTTTTGCGCCGGTCTTCTCCTCGGGAGCGATTCCGATGCGCGTGAAGGCGGTCTTCGCGCTGGCGGTGTCGTTTCTGGTGGGGCCGGTGGTGGCCGGTTTTCCCCAGGCGCACGCCGAGCTGGGCGTGACGGCGGTGCTGGGCGAGCTGAGCGTGGGGCTGGTTTTCGGGCTT
>JASHRH010000368.1 GCA_030037475.1 Acidobacteriaceae bacterium | reverse complement strand
ATCGCGCCCATTGCCGAGGCATCGTTAAAAGCAAACACAGCCGTGAACCGGTGACCGGCGCTCAGCAGCCGCTGCATCGCGTCGTAGCCCGGACGCGACCCAGGCTCCGTGCCTTCCAGCTGCACCACCAGCTCCGGGTGAATGCGCAGATCCAGCTCAGAAGACATCCTGCGAATCGCATCCCAGCGCGGCCGCGTATCGGAGCTGAAGCTCTGGCCTTTGATGAAGGCAATGCGGCGATGCCCCAGATCGCGCAGGTGTGACAGGGCAAACTGCGCGGCCGACAGGTGATCGAGCTCGATCGCCAGCAGTCCGCGCCCGTGGCGATGGCCTGAAACCAAAACCACCGGCACGGGAAGAGGCTCGTGGATCGGCGTATCCACGGCGATGATGCCCTCCACGGAGCGCGAAAGCAGCAGCCGCGGATACCCCTCGAGCAGCTCTGCCCGGTGCCGGTGGCTGACCACGAAATAGAAGAATTCTTCCTGGAGCAGCGTGTCCTCAATCCCGCCCAGCACCAGGGCCGAATAGCCCTCGCTGATTTCAGGCACCATCACGCCCACCGTGTAGCTGCGCTTGCTGCGCAGCCCACGCGCGAACGAGTTGGGCTCATATTTCAGCAGCCCGGCGGCCTTCAGCACGCGCTGCTGGGTCTCCGCGGAAATGCGGAACTCGCTCGCGGATCCGTTCATCACGCGCGAAACCGTGGTCTGGGAAAGCCCCAGATGCGCCGCCAGCTCTTTCAGCCCTACGCTGCGCCGTCCGCTCGTCTGCGAACCCCCTCGCCTGGCCATCGTCCTTCGGTTACGCGCTTCTTTCATCCGGGAAGCTCCACGCGCGGACAGATTAAGCCCCATCGTACTGCCCGTCGGCACATTTGCAGCAAAAGCCGGAGTGCGCGTCGGGAAAAAATTCGATTTCTTCCCGGATTCCCGGGTTTCTTTCCTGAAACTCCGTATGCCCCCAGCGCCTTGACAGCCGAAGTTCGCCGGTGGTAACCATCGTAATTATGGCGCAACCGTTTGCGCAAAAGAGAACAACCGATTGTGCGCGACTGCCGGAACCGTCCTCGGTCGTGCCGAGTTTCCGCAGCCAGGCATCCCCGCGCTGAGCGGGACCATCCCCGCATGTTCCGGGAAAGTTTTTTGAGGAGACCAGTATGCAAAGACATATTTCAGGAGTCCTCCGCGCAGAGAGATTCTCAGTCAGCATCAGGACAGGAAAATGGATGCGGCGCGCCGCCTTCCTCGCGACGCTGTTCGCGGCACTGCTCATCGGGCTCGCGCCCGCTCTGCACGCCCAGTTCTCGGCAACCCTGTCCGGAACCGTAACGGATCCCACTGGCGCCGTGGTGCCCAATGCCACGGTGGTGCTCACCAATCCAGCGACGCACGGGCAAAAGACCACGTCGACCAGCGCATCCGGCTTCTACAGCTTTGCCGAGCTCCAGCCCGGCACCTATACGGTGACCGTGAGCGCGCAGGGATTCAGGAGCCAAACCTTCGCCGCTGTCGGCGTCTCGGCGGAACTGCCCCGCGGCCTGAACGTGCGGCTACAGGTTGGCTCGGCCGGCGAGACAGTAACCGTCAGCGGTAACCAAACCCCCATCCTGAACACCAGCAACGCGGATATTGCCACCACAATTAGCTCGCGCGAGGTCACCCGTCTGCCCACCTTCGGCCGCGATCCCTACGAACTGCTGCGCACCAGCGTCGGCATCACCGGTGAGGGAGCGCGCTCGGGCAGCGGCGGCGCCATTCAGCTGCCCAATAACCAGAGCCAGAACCAGTCCAACTACGGCATCTTCCAGACCGAAAACCAGATTCAGATCTCCGCCGCCGGCCAGCGCGTCACGTCGAACACGTACGATATCGACGGAGTCAGCGTCGACAGTCTTCTGCACGGCGGATCGGCTGTCGTTACGCCGAGCATTGAGTCCGTCGATCAGATGACCGTGAAGGCCTCGAATTACGACGCCACGCTCGGCTACAACGTCGGCGCGCACGTTCTCACCGTCACCAAATCCGGAGCCAACGACCTGCACGGCAGCGCCTTCTTCCAGTACGACGAGCCCGGCCTCAACGCGTATCAGCCCTATGGCGGCCCCACCAGCACGCCGGGAGTCTTCGCCAGGCCGACCCGCGACGACCTCCAGCAGCGTGAGTGGGCGGCCAGCCTCGGCGGCCCCATTCTCAAAAACAAGCTTTTCTGGTTCGCCAGTTATGAAGAGGCAAAAAGCACACTCCAGTCCTTCAGCGAAACCTATGTCCCCACGCCACAATGGTATGCGGGGCTGGCCTCCGCTCGGCCGAGTGGCCTGGTCGCCAGCACCCTCAGCAAGCCTCTCGGCCAGGCCCGCGTGTACGCAGTTTTGCCAGGCAGCTGCACGGCGCTCCAGACGGAATGTGCTCCGGCCGGCAATGGATTTGACGTTGGCTCCTTCGGCGGCGCCGACGGACAGTACCTGTCCACCACCAACACCGACGGCACGCCGGCCAGTCCCAACCTCTACACCGGCGCCGGCCTCGACGGTGTTCCCGACCTCGAGTTCGCCCAGATCGATACGCCCAGCCAGTATCGCGGCGTTCAGCTCCATGAGCGCACCGACTGGTTCATCACTCCGAGGGATCAGCTTTTCGGCGAGATCTTCACCCAGAAGCTGGATCAGATGTCTTACGATTCTCAGGGTGGCGCTGCTCTCGATACCGCTCTCCCGTTCCGCCCCTTCAATTCCTCGGCAACCGTCGCTTACATTCACACTTTCAGCCCCACTCTGCTGAATGAGGCGCGCGCCAATTACACGCGCTTTGCCGACAATCAGATTCAGGACACCTCGGGCCAGGTCAACTGGGGTGTGCCCGGTTTATACGTGCAGCACTACGGCTTCGGGCAAATGGACATGAGCATCATTTCTGCGCCGACAACGCCTTACATCGCTGCTGAAAACACCTACGAAATTCGCGACATGGTCACAAAGGTCTTCGGCTCCCAATCCCTGCAGATGGGCGGTGAAATTCGGTTTGAGCAGGACAACGACGATGATTCCGGTGAGGCTCGGCCTAACTACGACTTCAATGGTCTCTGGGACCTGGCCAACGATGCGCCGTTATATGAAGGCGTTGCCGCCAATCCCAACACCGGTGGCCCTGGCAACGCGCAGCGGTACTTCCGCCGCCACTATATCGCCGGCTTTGTCCAGGATGAGTGGAAAGCCAGGCCGAACCTGACCGTGAACGCGGGCCTTCGCTGGGAGTATTTCGGCGATCTCACCAACAAGGGGGGCGACATCAACAACATGGTCCTGTCCACCACGCCGGGACTGCAGATTATTAACTCCCACTTTGAACCGGCGAGCCACTTGTATCCCACCACTTCGGACGCGTTCGGGCCAAAGCTCGGCCTCGCCTGGCTGGTGCCGCACACCCAAAATAAAATGGTGATGCACCTTGGGGCCGGTGCCTCCTTCGATAACCTCGACGAGTACTCGATCTCGCCCGCCTACGAGAACGGCCCCGGGTACTTCGACTACGGCCTGTGCTGCGCTGGCACGCAGGCCACCAATCCCGGAGTCGGTACCACCGGTATCGTCTTCGAGTACGGAACCAGCGATTCGCCCTTCAGCTACGCGCCCAATCCGAACCTGGCTGTGGGCGTCAATCCAAACAGCGGCACGCCGAATAACTATGGCGGCGGCGATCTGCAGATCGAAACCTACAGCGTTCTGCCGGGTATGAGGCAGCCGACTCTGTACACCTGGTCCTTCGACACGCAATACCAGCTTCCCTGGCAGTCAGCCTTCACCCTCCAGTACCAGGGCTCGACCGGCTTCCACTTCCTGCGCCTGGTCGATCAGAATTTCCTCTATGACCAGTCCAATGGTACCTGCGCCAGCGGAGGCGCCTGTTCCCCGGGCGTCAACCAGACGCCGTACTTCGCGGCGTATGTTCCCACCCCGGACGTTCACACCGCCTACAACGCGATGAACGCCTACCTGACCAGGCGCCTCCAGCACGGCGTGGAATTCAACGCGATCTATACGTGGTCGAAGAGCCTGGACAACTCCTCGAACGAGGGTCCTGGATCGGAAAGCAACCAGACCGATCCCGCCCAGCCGCAAACCGAATACGGACCATCCGACTTCGACGTTCGCAACCGCTTTACCTTCGCCGGCACGTGGTCTCTTCCCAATCCAGGCCACGGCCATCTGATGCAGGATCTGCTGGGCAACTGGCAGATCGATCCCATTTTCACGTGGTACACCGGTTTTCCGTGGACGCCCGTCATCGGCGTGCCCTCCGTCGCCGAAACCAATGGTGCCTCCACCATCGCTCCCACGCGGCCGCTCGGCTATGGCCCCGCTTCCGGAGCGCCGGCCGGCGCCAATGCCCTCAGCAGTTGCTCCAACAGCTCCTTCATTCACGGCGGCAACTTCCCCCTCGGCGGCGCCAACTACTTTGTTTACGGAACTCCCGGGCCTCCCGGCATTGGCCGCAACTCCTTCCGCGGACCCTGCTATCACGACACGGACATCAGCTTCGCCAAGCAGGTGTCGTTTAACATGGGGCACGATCACCCGGGACTCTTCCGCTTCCAGGCAAATATGTACAACATCTTCAACCAAACCAACCTGCAGCCGATTACCGTTGGCACTACAGAAGCTCTCATCTCGACCGTCAATACGCCCGGGACCCACGTCAACAACCCCCTCTTCGGCCTCTCTCCGGGTGCGGATAACGGCCGCGTGATCGAGTTCTTCGGGAGGTTCGAGTTTTGAACCGGCAATGCCGGGAAGTATCCTCCTGGCCCGGCATCTCGGTGAAGTTGCCTCTGTGATGTTGTCTAACCGGAGGGGTTCCCAAAGGAGGCCCTCCGGACTTTTTCTTCCGGGGATCACGGCACGTTCAGGCTCCGTTCCACCCGCCTGCGTCCTCGGGGTTTTCCCTGGAGATCTGCGATGAAACGCACAGGTTTCGTTCTGGCTGCCGCGGCCGTGCTGGCGCTCTTTGCTGCGCCAGGACGCGCGCAGCAGCAGGAAACCATCCGCGTTGATGCCCATGCCGACGGCACGCCCTTCCCGCATTTCTGGGAACAGATGTTCGGCTCCGGCCGCGCCAGCCTCGTCATGCGCGCGCAGTATCAGACCGATCTGCGCATGGTGAAAAGGATCACCCCTTTCCGCTACGTCCGCTTCCACGCCATCCTCGACGACGAGAACGGCATGTACACCGTCGACCAGCAGGGTAACCCAGCCTATAACTGGACTTATATCGACCATATCTACGACGCATTACTCGCCAACGGCGTCCGCCCCTATGTCGAGATCAGCTTCATGCCGAAAGCCCTCGCCGCTCACCCGGTCTATCAGGCGTTCTGGTACCACCCCATCTCTTCGCCGCCCGATGACTACGCCAGGTGGGACGCACTCATCCGCGCCTTCGCCCAGCACCTCATCGACCGCTACGGCATCCATGAAGTCTCGCAGTGG
>JASHRH010000367.1 GCA_030037475.1 Acidobacteriaceae bacterium | reverse complement strand
CTGGCGCGGAGGGCGGATTCTGCTGCTGGTCCGGGTGCTGCGCCTGTTGAGGCTGGTGGTCCTGCTGTGCCTGTCGGGCGGCCTTCTCCGATTGAGCCTCGGGAAAAGGATTCTGCTGCGCGGCAGAACCCTGGGATTCGGGCGACTGTTTTCTATCAGCGTTGCTCTGCTTGTCCTGCTTCTTTTGTTGCGTCGTGGATGGAGCGGATGGCTGCGCGGAATCGGAGTTCTGCTGCTGGGCGGCAAGCGGTGCGCCCAGGAGCAGCGCGACGGCGGCCATCAGAAACGAATAACGACAGGGACGGGACATCTTCTTTTAGTTTAGACGCGGAGGCGCGTGGAAAGAGACGCCGGAGTTGCTATCCTGCTTGCAGGATGGCCCTCCTCATCCGATCCTCCGCCATTCACGCTGCCGGCTGCTACACCACTACCCCCATTCGCAACGGCGCGCAGGTGGTGGAGTACACCGGGCCCCGCATCACCAAGGAAGAAGCTGACGAGAAGTACGAGGATTCGCCGACGACGTACCTGTTCGGGGTGGGCGACGGCTCGACGGTGATCGACGGCCACGGGACAGCGATGTTCATCAACCATTCCTGCGACCCAAACTGCGAAGCCGAGGAAATCGACGGGAAGGTGTGGATCATCGCCACACGCGCAATTGCCGCCGGCGAAGAGCTGACCTACGATTACAACCTCTACGACGGCGATGCGGACGACGCCATGTGCAATTGCGGCGCGAAGAGCTGCCGTAAGTCGATGTATTCGCCGGAAGAGCTGCGGCGGCGGGCGCGCGCGGCGCGGAAGAAGGCAGAATCCCGCAGGGGCTGAAGCCCCATTGGATGGGGCAGTCTTTTCGGCATGGCTGAACAGGCTGCGGAAAAGGGAGGAAGGACAAGCAAAGATTGCGAGAATCTTCCCTCAGGGCCTAAAGGCCAGATAGATTTTGCGATTGTTACGGCACGGCTAAAGCCGTGCCCCTTCAAAGAATCAAGTTTTTCCGCAAGCTGTGAAGCCGGGTCTCCTCAAAGAATCGAGTTTTCCGCAAGCTGTGAAGCCGTGCCCCTTCAAAGCGGGCTCGCGCCCAGGGACGGCGGAGTCCAGCCTTCGCGACACGTTGCTCCCTGAGGAGGCCACCGATGGGTGCTGATTCCCTTCCCGAAATCACGCGGCTGGCCCGCGTGGATCTGGAGCGCGGCCTGAAGCAGTCTCCGCAGCGCGTGTGGAAGGCGCTGACGCATCCGAAGGAAGTCGCTGCGTGGATGAAGTTCCCCGTGAAGATGAATCCGGAAGTGGGCGGGACGATTTTCGTGGATTTCGGCGGCCGGGGATCGATGGATGGGGTGATTTGCGCGTTCGACGCGCCGTGCGTGTTTGCGTACGTATGGGGCGACTCGCTGGTGCGCTGGGAAGTGGAGCGCGAGGGGGCAGGCGCGCGGCTGCGCTTCTCGCACATCGGCATGAAACCGGAGCTGCTGGCGGGGCTGACAGCCGGCTGGCAGCGCTTTCTCGATCAACTGGAGACGCATCTGGACGGCGTGCCGCGACCGGACCGGTTCCAGGATCTGGAGAAAGAGTACGCGGAGGAACTGCCGAAGCGGCTCTGAGCCCTCAGAGGAGCTTCGCCATCTTCACAATGGGCAGGACTTCGCCGTTCGCGAGCGGCAATTCCATGCGCTCGATTTCCGCATAGCCGTGACGCCGGTAGAAGGGTGCGCCGGTGAGCGTGGCGCCCATTTCGGCGCGCGAGAATCCCTCGGCGCGAGCCGCCTGCTGGCATAGCTCCAGGATGCGGCTGCCAATCCCGCGGCGGGCCCAGTCCGGATGCACAAAAAAGGCGCGAATCTTCGCGGCATCGATGTTCGGATCGAGCAGCGCGTCGTCGCGGCCGGGACGATGGTCGCCTCCGTATGGCGTCCTGCGGCGCGACCAGCCGCCGCACGCTGCCAGGTGCGACGATCCCGGCACCTCGGCGACAAAATACGTTTGGTCCTGGATGAGCTGTGTGTCGAGACCCAGCCAGGTTCCGAGCGCCTGCTCGATCTGAGAGGGGGAATAATCGCCGGCTTCGAGTCCGCGGACGGAAGCCTCGATGAGCGGCGGGATGCGAGGAATGTCCGCTGGGACGGCAAGGCGGTAGCGGAGCTGCGCAGCATCATATCTTCCAGAATGATGCGTAATGTTATGGTTTGACATCACTGAGCAATGAGAGCATCATCCTAGCATTATGCGCACCACACTGGCTATCGACGATGACGTTCTGGAACAGGTCAAAGACTACGCGGCGCAGCGAAAAATTCCGCTGGGACGGGCTGCCACGGAGCTGATTCGACGGGGGATATCGCGGCCAGCTCCAACCCACATGAGCAACGGGCTCAGAGTGTTCAGCCGCTCTGCCGAGTCGCCGCTAATCACCGAGGATCTGGTTCGCAAACTCGACAGCGAGCAGGATCTGCACAAGGGGCGCTGATGGCAGTTACGCTCCTCGATGCCAACGTCCTGGTGGGGCTCTTGTCAGAGGATTCAGAGTTCCACGCAGCATCGCAGAGATGGTTCATGCAGCACGCCCGAAAAGGCTGGGCGAGCTGTCCTTTTACTCAGGCCGCCTTTGTCAGGATCACATCGAATCCTGCCGCATCCCGATACACGATTCGGCCCGCGCAAGCCGTGGAAGTGCTGGAGGAAGCTTTGCGGTTTCCGGTTCATGAATTCTGGAAAGACGACCTGAGCATGGCGGAGGCCACGGCTGGGTTCCGCGACTGCCTCACGGGCCATCGGCAGACGACTGATGCGTATCTGCTGGGTCTGGTTTTGCGGCATAAGGGGCGACTGGCCACATTTGATAAAGGAATCGCGGCGCTGGCCTCCGCCGCCGGTCTGGAACATCTGGTCACGCTTGTGGCGAGATAATAGCGCCCACCGGTGCAAACCTGGGACGCGCCAGGCGATACAATCAGCATTCGATGGCTTACCAGGTTCTCGCGCGGAAATACCGTCCTCAGCGTTTTGCCGACGTGGCCGGGCAGGAGCACGTGACGCGCACGCTGCTGAATGCGCTGGCACAGGGGCGGATTGCGCACGGCTATATTTTTTCGGGACATCGGGGCATCGGGAAGACGACGATCGCGCGGATTCTGGCCCAGGCGCTGAATTGCCGCACGGCGGTGGGGACGCCGGAACGGCCGACGCAGGAGCCCTGCGGGACATGCGACTCGTGTCAGGAGATTCGCGCGGGCAACGCTGTGGACGTGCTGGAAATCGATGCGGCGACGAATCGCGGCATCGATGAGATTCGCGAGTTGCGCGAGGCGGCGCGCTACAGCCCGGCGAGGGACAAGTACAAAATCTGGATTCTGGACGAAGCGCACCAGATCACCGATGCCGCCTTCAATGCCCTGCTGAAGACGCTGGAAGAGCCGCCGGAGCACGTGGTTTTCATGATGGCGACCACGCAGCCGGAGGACATTCCGCAGACCATCCGCTCGCGCTGCCAGCATTTCAGCTTCCACGCGGTGAAGTTCGACGACATTCTGGCGCAGTTGCGGGCGATTGCCGTGCAGGAAGAGATCGACGCCGAGGACGCGGCGCTGGCGCTGCTGGCGGAGGCCGGCGACGGGTCGATGCGCGATGCGCTGTCGATCATGGATCAGGCAATTGCCTCCGCGCCGCTGGTGAACGGGAAGGCTCACCTCGAAGCCGAGCAGATTCGCGAGCTGATGGGCTCGGTGCCGAATGCCGTTTACGAGCGGCTGCTGGAGGCGATCAGCGCCGGGGAAACGTCCACAGTCATCGAGGAGACAAACGCGCTGCTCAATGCAGGTAACAGTCCCGCGGCGCTGGCACGGCAGTTCGTGCGGTATCTCCGCAACGCGCTGATGGCAAAGATCGGCGGGGAGAATTCCGATCTGCTGCAGATTTCGGCCGATGAGCGGGCGCGCGCGGCGCGATCGGCGCTGCTCTTCAGCGAAGAAGACCTGACGCGCTTTCTGCAGGTGATGCTGCGGACCTTCGACGACCTGAATTACCGGCAGGAGCAGCGGTTCCATCTGGAGCTGGGGCTGGTGAAGCTGGTGCACCTCGAACGGCTGCTGCCGGTGGAGGAACTGCTGTCGGGCGTTCAGAGCTCAGGCGGCGCCATGCAGAGCTCAGAGCTCAGAGCTCAGAGCACAGAGCGATCAGCGATCAGCGATCAGCGATCCATAGCGCAGCGGACCTCGCCGTTTGAGGCGGATCGGAATCGCAGGATCAGCGGCAAGGCCGCGGCGGGGACCGGCTTGGCGGCAACAACCGCACCGCGCGCGCTTTCTCCAGCTGAAACTGTGGGGCGAGCCGCGGCGGAAGCCAAGCCGCCAGCGGTGGTCGGGCTGGCTGAGCCGGAAAGTGCCGCGACAGAGGGCGCGCTGGCATTGGCGCCCGATGCCGCGCCCGATCCGGAACGCATCCGTGATGCGGTATGTGCGGCGCTGGCGCGCGAAGGGCATGAGACCGCGGCTGAGGCACTGCATCAGGCTGCATGGTCGCTTCAGGGCAATACGTTCCGCGTCATGGCGCCGCTGCGCAAGTCGATGCTGGCACTCACGGTGAACGCCGAAGCCGAGACCATTTGCCGCAAGGCCGCGCGCGCGGCCGGCGCCACGCAGAAGTTCATCTTCGAGCCGAGCGAGAACGGTGCTGCATCTTCCACGCCGACTCGCCCCGCCACGGCGCCGCTCCAGGGCAGCGTGCAGGAGGCAGCGATGGAGAATCCGCTGGTACGCAAAACGCAGGAATTGTTTCAGGCCGAAATTCGCAGCGTCCTCGACCTGCGGGAGCCTAACTAGAAGAAAGGACCTGACTGTGAATCCTCTGAAGATTCAGGAAATGCTGGGCCAGGCGAAGCAGATGCAGGAGCAGATGAAGCAGAAGCTGGCCGCGACGGTCGTGGAAGCGACGTCGGGAGGCGGCGCCGTCACAGTGAAGATGAACGGCAAGAAGGAGATCCTGAAGCTGACGATCGATCCCGCAGCAGTGGCCAGCCTGAGCGGGCCAAATCCGGACGTGGAGATGCTGGAAGACCTGATCACTGCCGCGGTGAATGAAGGCGGGCGCCGCGCCGAGGAGGTTATGCAGTCGAGCGTACAGGGCATGCTGGGCGGATTGAATCTGCCGCCGGGGCTCCTCTGATGGTTTCTCGCCGGGATTTCCTGGTGCGCTCCGGCATGGCAGGCGCGGCGTGGCTGGGAGGCTCTGCGTTCGGTCAGGCCGCGACATCCGGTTCGAACCAAACATCCACGCAGGCTGCGCCCACCGCGCCGCAGACTATCGGAGTGCAGCCGGAGCCCAATCTGATTCAGGAACTGGAAGCCTACGCGGCGACCGAGACGATCCGGACGACAAAGCTGCGGGACACGCTGTTTCTGCTGGAGGGTGTGGGCGGCAATGTCGTTTGCCAGATCGGGCCGGACGGGAAGCTGCTCGTGGATGCTCAAATGGCCGCCGGTACCCAGCATCTTGGAGACGCGATCGGGAAGCTGGACCCGCATCCGCTGAAGCTGCTGGTGAACACGCACTGGCACCCCGACCACACGGACGGCAACGCGGCGCTGCACATGGCGGGGGCCTTCATCCTCGCGCAGATCAACACGCGGGTACGGCTTTCGTCGCCACAGTACATGGCCGTGTACGACCTGCATGTTCCCGCCGCAGCGGATGCTGCCCTGCCCCAACAGACGTTCAACGAAGCCGAGACGCTGTGGGTGAACAACGACCAGATCGACCTGATCCACGCGCCCTACGCGCACACGGACTCGGACCTGTTCGTGCACTTCCACCAGGGCAACGTAATCCACACCGGCGATCTGTGGTTCAACGGCATGTATCCGCTGATTGACACGAGCACCGGCGGGACGATCAACGGGATGATCCGCGGCGTGGACGCAGTGCTGGCGCTGGCGGATGACCAAACGAAGATCGTGCCCGGACACGGGCCGCTGGGGGGCAAGGCGGCCTTGCAGGGGTACCGCACGATGCTGGTGACGGTGGCGGATCGCGTGGAGAAACTGAAAGCGCAGGGCCAGACGGTGGAGCAGGCGATCGCGGCCAAGCCGACGGCCGATCTGGACGCGGCGTGGGCGAAGCCGGGCGCGATCCAGTCGAATACGTTTGTGGCGCTGGTGTACGAGAGCCTGTAGGGGGCCAGGCGGGTGGGTGATCAGGAAACTCCTGCGACTGCGGGAGGGCCGGACGGAGCATGCTTTGCCGCAAGAAGCCGGCCTCCCACCCGCCACAGGAATTTGTCGATATCTTTCAACGAATAGTCCTCGAGCCCGTAAGATTTCTGAAACCTCCTCACGATTTCGAGAAACGTTGCGTATTTGACAAAGCTGCGTTCCGGAAAAACGAATGAGCCCCCCTCGGCTCCGTACGCGACAAGCGCTGCCCAGGCATTGCCGTCGTAGATTGCGTAGTCCTTTGGGTTGTGCCAACTACAGAACTTTGTGGCAAAGGAGGGATAGTGACGCTGTGTCCCATGGGAATTCCAGATCGCATCAACGACTTCGAGGTCTCCGCGCAGCAGTCTCGCGTCCAGTGCTTCAATTTCTGCGATGTGCTTCGCAAGGGGCTGTAGGTCGATGTCGAGAACCCGCGCATGGTAGAGGGTGCTGATCGCGATCACTTTCAAGAGAACATGCCGGATGTCCTGGTTGTTGCGGTAGGTGCAGATCAACTCGCTGATGGTCGACTCGGAAAGGTCCGTCTTCATCTCGGCATCGAAAGCTGCGATTTCTTCGTCGATTGTGCTCCGGGGATCGGGGACGCTTTCCACGATTCACCTCCGGCTACAACGGAATGCTTTCAGGAAGCATACTGCGGGGCTATTGGCATCGCAAGTGATGGGGGAATCGCCAGCAGAAATGCGCCGGGCCTGAAGGCCCGACTCGTTGTTGGGCCCGTTTCCCCGGCCTGAAGGCTCCTTCGCTGCGCTCAGGACAGGCTCAGGCTTTTACCGTCGTCGCGCCACGCATGACCGCATTCACGCAGGGGCTGAAGGCTTCCTGTACATCCAGCAGCATTAGCCAGATGTGGAAGCGCAGCGCAGTCTCGCGGCCAGCGCGAACGGCTATTCGCTTTCAACGGCTGAACCGCCGGAAGCCTGTGCGCTCCTAGAATTGAGACGAGCAGAGCCGCGACGACTCGCAGGACCTAAAGCCTCTGCAAAACTTCCCTCAGGGGCTGAAGCCCATGAATTCTGACAGCTCATCGGCACGGCTGAAGCCGTGCCCCTTCAAAACAGCTCTTCATCAGAGTTTCCCTGGAGGCTGTTATTAGCTTCAGGGAAAGTCTCGTTGAATCAATGCTTTGCAGCAACTCTTCCGTCCCCCGATTTGACTTGCAA
>JASHRH010000366.1 GCA_030037475.1 Acidobacteriaceae bacterium | reverse complement strand
TTGAGGAGCTTGCGAAGCTGGCGCAAAAGGGACTCCAGAAGCATCCCCTTGATCAGGCGATGCAAGAGTGCCATCAAGAAATTTGGCGGGAGTATTTGATGCTCACGGTCTCCGAAGAAGGTCGCCACGCTGCTCCCCAGCCTGAAACGCAGAATTGGGAGCATTGATGATGAGGTTTTCTGCGAGTTCGGCAGCCTTGCTGACAATGATGGGGCTTTGAGGCGCTCGGGGTCCTGGCCGGGATGGATTGACACGATTAATGAAGAGCGGGTTTGCGTAGTCCCTCCGGGACTCGTCCTTCTTTGCGATCTTTCTCAGCACTGAAGTGCTGGGAAAGTCTCCGTTGCGCCTCCGGCGCGGAGGGCGATGCGCGGGTTGATGGAGTTGGGCATTGGTGAGGCGCCGGGGCTGAAGCCCGATCCTATTTAGGGGCCTGATCGGCACGACTGAAGTCATGCCCTGATACAAGGCGGAGCATCGGCGGGACGGCGTTGTGCTCTCCCACATCTGCCAACTTCAGGCAGATGTGGGGCACCCAGGTCAGTCGTAGTACTCCAGCCCCAGGTGGGTGATCAGCTCTTCGCCCATGATGTGACGCAGGGTGTTCTTGAGCTTCATGGACTGGATGAAGAGGTCATGCTCCGGGTACAGTCCCGGAGCCGACTGCGGCGACTTGAAGTAGAAGCTGAGCCACTCCTGGATGCCCAGATGCCGCAGCTCCGGCGTGCGCTGCGCGAGGTCGAGGAAGAGGACCAGGTCGAGCGCAATCGGCGCGGCCAGGATCGAGTCGCGGCAGAGGAAGTCCACCTTGATCTGCATGGGATAGCCGAGCCATCCGAAGATATCGATGTTGTCCCAGCCTTCCTTGTTGTCGCCGCGCGGCGGATAGTAATTGATCCGTACCTTGTGGTACATGTTGCCGTACAGCTCCGGGTATTTATCCGGCTGCAGGATGTACTCGAGCACGCCCAGCTTCGACTCTTCCTTGGTCTTGAAGGACTCGGGATCGTCGAGGACCTCGCCGTCGCGGTTGCCGAGGATGTTGGTGGAGTACCAGCCGCTGACGCCCAACATGCGGGCCTTGAACGCCGGCGAGAGGACGGTCTTGAGCAGCGTCTGGCCGGTTTTGAAGTCCTTGCCGCAGATGGGCGCGCCGTTCTGGCGGCTCAGTTCGATCATGCAGGGCAGGTCGACGGTGAGGTTGGGCGCGCCGTTGGCGAACGGGACGCCTTCCTTGAGCGCAGCGTAGGCGTAGATCTGCGAAGGCGCGATGGCCGGATCGTTATCGGTGAGGCCCTGCTCGAAGGACTTGACGGACTGGTGGACGGCGGCCGGCTCCAGAAAGATCTCCGTCGAGCCGCACCAGATCACGACGACGCGATCGCACTGCGACTTGAAGCGCTGGATGTCGGAGCGCACCTGCTGCGCCAGGTCGCATTTGTTCCTGCCCTCTTTCACGTGCGTGCCGTGCAGGCGCTTGACGTAGTACTGGTCGAAGACCGCGGGCATGGGCTTGAGGGACTGCAAAAACGGCTTGATGCTCGTCAGGTGGTCGCGGTCCAGCACGGCCGCATGGCTGGCTGCTTCGTACATGTCCTCGGGAAAGATGTCCCAGCCAGTGAAGACGATGTCGTTCAGATCGGCCAGGGGGACAAACTCCTTCACCAGCGGCGTGCGGTTCTCGGTCCGCTTGCCCAGCCGTATGGTCCCCATCTGCGTGACGGAGCCGATGGGCTTCGCCAGCCCCTTGCGCACCGCCTCCACGCCCGCAATCAGGGTGGTGGCGACCGCCCCCATCCCCACCGTCATGACGCCCAGCTTGCCCTTTGCCGGCTGAATCGCCTTCTCGCCTGCCATGATGAATGCCTTTCGCGTTTCAAAATGAGTTCAAGGATTTTCAAAACCAAACAGTCAGTGTCTCGCCGCTGCGGAGTTTTCGCAAATTACCAACGGCGAACGGGGGATTTCGCGCCCTGAACGGAGGTTCACGCTGCATCCGGCCGCACCCGGTTCTTCCAGTGCGTCCACACGAACCAGACGAAGGCCGCAAGCAGGGCGACCTCGACAGCCAGATGGAAGCGGTGGAAGGCGTGCTCGAATCGCGGATCGGTGTGCCACTTCTGGCCCAGCTTCATCCCGGCCCAGGCAAGGCAACAATACCAGACCAAAGCGCCGGCCGTGGTGTAGAGGTGGAAACGCAGGCGCGGCATCCTGGCGATGCCGGCCGGGAAGGCGACGAAGGTCTGCACGACCGGCAACATCCGCCCCACCAGGATGGCGATAGATCCGTACCGCGAGAAGAACCAGGTCATGCGGTCCAGGTCGTGGCGGCTCATCAGAACCCAGTTGCCGTAGCGCTCCACCAGAGGCCGGCCACCCCGGGCACCGATCCACCAGGCGATGGCCGAGCCGATGTTGCAGCCGACCGCTCCCGCCACGGCCACAAGGAAAAGATTGAAGCGACCCGCATACACCAGGTAGCCGGAGAACGGCAGGATGATTTCCGACGGGATCGGAACCCCGCATGAGTTGAGCGTGACAAGCGCGACGATGCCGGCGTAGCCGCCGGCGCTGATGATGTGCGTGACGAATTGGAAGAGAAGGATGACAATCTTCTCGCTCATGCGACCCTCAGTGTACCGTGAGGACCCGCGTCTCCCTTGTCCGGCAGGGGAATGCCGGCGCCTGGCGCGGCGTAGCGGCTTTGCGCAGAGTCGAGCCGCCGCATACTCTCTGGAATGCAGCCGGAGCGGCCGTTTTGCTGCGCTGCCCCACGCTCGCGAAGATAATCAGCACGCTATTGCCCATGACGATAACACCGATTCCTCGTTACCTTAAGTTACTGGTAACTCACCCGTTCGGGTGATTGAGACCCGTGATAACCCGGGTTACTGTCGGGATACTACTTCGAACGTAACTTTCGTTGTCCTGACGTAGCCGAAGCTCGACCGCCGCTCTGCCTGCGGAAACGGCCCCGTCCCTGGACGGTTGACCCGTGGTCTGCCTTCGCGCGGCCCCCGGAGTGGAGGCCGCATGACGTCCTGCTCCCGCTCAACAGCGCTCTTTCTGGCCATGGCCGTCGCGCTGTTTTACATCCCCA
>JASHRH010000365.1 GCA_030037475.1 Acidobacteriaceae bacterium | reverse complement strand
CAAGCGTTATGTCGCTGTGGGGCTGGGGCTGGGGTTTCTGCCCCGCACCAATGTGGCGGAAGAGGAACGCAGCGGCGCGCTCAGCCTGCTCTCGCTGGAAGGCGTGCGTCTGGCGCGCGACCTGGCCCTGGTCTTCCGCAGGGACCGCCAGCTTTCACGGGCAGCCCAGGAATTTCTGGAGATCGCCACGCAGCCGCATCGTCGGCGCACGCAGGAAACGGCAGCGCTCCGCAGCGGCCGTGCCTTATGATTGAAAACGGCGTTACAGCAAAACCAGGAGGGTGCATCCCGAGGCCGGATCGCTCAGGTCGACGCGACCAACAGGGAGCGGCGGCACTGGAAGGAACAAACAGAACGGAGTTACCCTGGTTTTGCTCAAAAATTCGTAAAACCAGAGCCCCCGTGAGCCTGCTGTCTGTGATACGTTTCATCGGGGTGGACTCTGCCGGGGCGGAGATGCCGTTCCCGGAAGTCGAAAACTGCGCCGTACGAGCACATACCGGAAGGAGCACATACATTGGCAAAAAGCATGGTTCCTCGCCGCCTCTTCTTCACCAAGGGCGTCGGGAAGCACAAAGAGAGACTGACCTCATTTGAGCTGGCGCTGCGTGATGCCGGCATTGCCGCCCAGAACCTGGTTCGGGTTTCCTCCATCTTCCCGCCCCAGGCCAAATTGGTTCCGCGCAAGGAGGGACTGAAGTACCTCAGCCCCGGCGAGGTGGTTTTTGCGGTGGTGGCGGAGAATTCCACGCGCGAGCCGCATCGTCTGGTGGCTTCCAGCATTGGAGTGGCCATTCCGAGCGATCGCAACACCTACGGGTACCTGAGCGAGCACCACAGCTTCGGCGAAACCGAGGAGCAGGCCGGCGAGTACGCGGAAGAGCTGGCCGCGGAGATGCTCGCCACCACCCTGGACGTGGAATTCGATTCCGACAAGAGCTGGGACGAAAAGAAGGAGATCTACCGCATCTCGAACAAGATTGTGCGCACTGCCAACGTCACGCAGTCGGCGATCGGCGACAAGCGCGGCCGCTGGACGACCACCATCGCAGCGGCGATTCTGATTTTCGAGTAGGCAGTCCAGCCAACAGCGCGGCGTGGCCGAATCGGCCCGCGCCCTTCGCGTGTTGTACGCAGCGAGGAACAATTCAGGGACTATGGCGTCTCCGGCGACATTTCGCGTCGGCCTCATTCAGATGAGCTGCGGGCCCGATCCCGGCGCCAATCTGGAGAAGGCAGCTGACCGCGTGCGCGAGGCGGCGCGCCAGGGGGCGGAAGTCGTTTGCCTGCCGGAGCTTTTTCGCACGCAGTACTTCTGCCAGCGCGAGGACGTCGCCCTCTTCGATCTCGCCGAACCGATTCCCGGACCGAGCACGGAGAAACTCGGTGCCGTAGCGCGCCAGTCTGGCGTGGTCGTCGTTGCCTCGCTCTTCGAGCGTCGAGCGCCGGGGCTGTATCACAACACCGCGGCGATTCTGGAGCGCGACGGCCGCGTGGCTGGTCTCTACCGCAAGATGCATATCCCGGACGACCCGCTCTACTACGAGAAGTTTTATTTCACGCCCGGCGATCTGGGCTTCCGCGCCTTCGATACCTCAGTGGGTAAGATCGGCACGCTCGTCTGCTGGGATCAGTGGTATCCCGAGGGCGCGCGCATCACCGCGCTGCAGGGAGCGAACGTCCTCTTCTATCCCACCGCCATCGGCTGGCATCCGCACGAGAAGGAAGAATACGGCGTGGCGCAGCATGAAGCCTGGCAAACCATCCAGCGCGCTCATGCCATTGCCAATGGCGTCTACGTTGCGGCGGTCAACCGCGTCGGGCTGGAGCACGGCGATGTGCGCGGCAATCGCGCTCAGGGCCCCGGCCTTGAGTTCTGGGGCGGATCGTTTCTCGCCGACCCCTTCGGACGCGTGATCGCCAAAGCCTCCCACGACCGCGAGGAGATCCTGATCGGTGAGATCGACCTCGAGCGCATGGAAGACACGCGCCGCAACTGGCCGTTTCTGCGCGACCGCCGTATCGACGCCTACACGCCGATCGTCAACCGATTTCTGGATGACGAAGCGGAATGAAGGACATCCGCGCAACGAAATTGACTGGCACTCCGCGCGATCTCGGCTATCGCATGCCTGCGGAGTGGGAGCCGCACGCGGCCACCTGGCTCGCTTGGCCGCACAATCCCACGGACTGGCCGGGCAAGCTGTCGCCCATCCCCTGGGTCTACGCGGAAATTGTGCGCCATCTGGCGCGCGCGGAAGACGTCCACATCCTGGTGAACACTGCGGCCGCCGGCAAACGAGCCCGGAGCGTGCTGCGCCGCGTGGGAGCCAGCCTCTCTCGCGTGCATTTCCACATGTGGAAGACTGATCGCGTATGGACCCGGGATTCAGGCCCGATCTTCGTGAAAAAGGATGGAGCAGGCTCGAAAAAATCGGCTCTCGCCGTAACGAACTGGAGATTCAACGCCTGGGCCAAGTACCCCGACTGGCGCCTCGACGATCAGGTTCCCGGCCGCGTGGCCGGCCTGCTGCGTCTGCCGCAGTGGATGCCCGCAATCGAGACGCCCAGTGGCCCGCATCGCGTGGTTCTGGAGGGCGGATCGATCGACGTGAACGGGCAGGGCACCCTGATCACAACGGAAGAGTGCCTGCTCAGTGAAATCCAGGCACGCAATCCCGGCATCAGCCGCGAGCAGATGGAGCGCCTCTTCCGCGATTATCTCGGCGTCGAACAGGTGCTCTGGCTCAACCGCGGCATCGCCGGCGATGATACGCACGGCCACGTGGACGATATCGCCCGCTTCGTCGATGCCAACACCATCGTTGCCGTCGTCGAGCCGAATCGCGACGACGAAAATTACCTCCCACTTCAGGAAAACCTCGACCGGCTCAGGTCCGCGCGCAATCCCGAAGGCAAGCCTTTCCAGGTGATCGAACTTCCTGTGCCGGAGCCGGTCATCTTCAGCAGGCAGCGGCTGCCCGCCAGCTACGCGAACTTTTACATTGCCAACGGACGCGTGCTCGTGCCAACCTTAAATCACTCCGTCGATCGCACGGCGCTCAATATCCTCGCGGACGTGTTTCCCTCGCGCGAGGTGGTGGGCATTTACTGCGGAGACCTGATCTGGGGGCTGGGCGCCATTCACTGTATGACGCAACAGCAACCCGAGGCGGAGTCCTGATGCCGAATCATCTCGAATGGCTGGAAGATTGGTACCAGCGCCAGTGCGATGGCGACTGGGAGCACAACGAAGGCATTCGCCTGGAGAGCCTGCGGAAGCGGGGATGGCGGCTGACGATCAGCCTTGAGGGCACTTCCGCCCAGGACACCGCGCCCAATCGCATGATTTTTGACTCCAGCGGCGGCGAATGGATCGACTGCACTCTGGCCGAGGGCCGTTTTGAAGGAAAAGGCGATCCGCGGCGCCTGGAGCAGATCATCGGGGTTTTCCGCAAGTGGGTCGAAGGCCCCGCGTAGCATGAGAGCGGATGAGTTGATCGTGTAAGGCTTTGTATCGGAGCACGACTTCACAGCTTTCGGCAAGCTATTCCAGACCGGGTGCTTTGTATCAGGGCACGACTTTAGTCGTGCCGCATAGGGCGCAAAACCAAATGGGCTTTAGCCCCTGAGGGAAGTTCTTGCACAGCACCGAGTCGACGCAAAGCGACGAAATCCTGATGCGCGAAGCGCTCGACGAAGCGCGCGACGCTGCCGAAGCGGGCGAAGTCCCCATCGGCGCGGTCGCCGTCGTGGCGGGCGAGATCGTGGCGCGCGGCCAAAACCGCGTGCTGCGCGACTGCGATCCCACCGCCCATGCCGAGTTGATCGCCCTCCGTGCAGCCGCCCAGGCTGTGGGCAACTACCGCCTTACCGAATGCGAGCTTTACGTCACGCTCGAGCCCTGCGCCATGTGCGCCGGAGCCATGATTCACGCGCGCCTGGGGCGCCTGATCTACGCGGCCGCCGATCCCAGGGCGGGCGCGGCGGGCTCCGTGCTCGAAGTGTTGAACCATCCCCGCCTGAACCACCAAATGGCCGTTACGACGGGCGTTCTGGCCGAGGAATGCGGCGAGCTGCTGCGTGGCTTCTTCCGCGAGCGGCGCTAGGTGATCCGCCCATCCCATAAACTGGAAGCAGATGTCCGCTTCGCTGAAGATGATCGTCGTTGACATCGACGGCACCCTCCTGCCTTCCGCGGGCACGCGCATCAGCAGCCGCAACATCCGTGCTCTGCGCGAAGCCGAAGCTGCCGGCCTTGCAATCGTCATCGCCACCGGTCGTCGTCAGGCCTATGCCGCTCCGCTCATCGCGCCGGTGGGCCTCAGACCGGACACCGTGATGATCACCTCCAACGGCACCGTGACGCGAACGCTGGCTGGCGCCTCGATCAACCGCTTCACTCTGCCCGTCGAAACCGCGCTGGCTCTCTGTCCGGCGCTGCGGCCGCTCGGAACTACCGTCTTCACCTTCGATCGCGAAGGTCCCGGCGAGATGGTGCTGGAATCGCTCGATCATCTCCATCCGCGCATGGCGCCCTGAGTCGAAGCGAATCGCGCGTCGATTCGGGAGATCCGTCCGCTGGAGCGCGCCTTCGAGTCTGGCGAGACTCCCGTGCAGGGTATGGTCTGCGGCAGCGTGGCGGAGATGCGCCGCGCGGAAGAAGGCCTCGCCGCGAGCGATCTCGCGCCGCGCATTGAGATGCATCGCACCGAGTATGCGGCGCGCGACCTTTCGCTTCTGGACATTCTGCCGCCCGGCTGCTCGAAGGGCGCGGCCCTGCGGCGGCTGGCTCAACAGCGTGGCCTGTCGCGCGAGGAGATTCTGGCCATTGGCGACAACTGGAATGACCTGGAAATGCTGGAATCGGCCGGCCACGCCGTGGTCATGGCCAACGGCGCTCCGGATCTGGTGCGCGAGGCGCGACAGCGCGGATGGGCCATCGCCGCCCCCAACGACGAAGACGGCGTCGCTCAGGTTCTGGAGAGCGTTCTCACCCGGTCGTGCGTCTCAGGAATGGTAGAGTAGAGGTCAATGTCGCGGCATTGGTTGAAATTCCTGTCTGTAGCGCTGGCCCTCGTCTGCCTCGCCGCCGACGCCCATGCCGCCCAGCGCGTGATCCTGAAAAACGGGTTCGACGTCATCTGTGATCACCGGGCGACTCAGGCCAGCACGGTCCGCCTGTATTTCGATCCCGCCGGCGCCAACTATATGGATGTGGATGCGTCGCAGATTGCCTCGATCCAGGACGTGAATCTGCCGCCTGCGACAAAGAAGGCCCCGGCCCCGGCCGATTCCGGAAAAGAAAAACTCTCGGAATCGCAGTTGCACCCCATGCTCGCCCGCGCGGGCGCTGCCTATGATATCGACACCGATCTGCTGGCCAGCGTGGTGCGCGAGGAAAGCGACGGTCATGCGCGCGCCGTCAGCCGCGCCGGAGCGCAGGGCCTGATGCAGCTTATGCCCGGCACTGCCGCGCAGCTGGGTGTCTCCAACAGCTTCGCTCCGGCCCAGAACATCGACGGCGGCGCCGCGTATCTGAACGGACTGCTGATCCGGTACCACAACAATCTGTCGCTGGCGCTGGCCGCCTACAACGCCGGCCCCGCCGCGGTGGACCGCTGGCGCGGCGTTCCCCCCTATCCCGAAACCCGCGCCTACGTCGAGTGCGTCATCCACGAGTACAACCGCCGCTATGAGCTGCGCCGCCAGCATCAGGTGGCCGTCCTCACGCCGCAGGCTGCGCAGTCGGCCCGCTGAGCTGTGGCGTTCGTTCCTCCTGGAGCCTCGATGAACCCTCGCAACAAGCGGATCCTGTGGCTGATTGCCCTGATCATCGTTGCCGCGCTCTTCTGGTACGTCTTTCACCACGTTCACTTCCAGTGGGCGGTCTTTGTCGAGCAGATTCGCCTGGCCGACTGGCGCCTGATGCTGCTGGGTCTGGCCTGCATCTACGTGGGTTACGGCATTCGCGGCTATCGCTGGGCCAGGCTCATGCGCCACCAGGAGAAGCTGCCGCCGTTCTCGCTGGTGGGCACGCAGGTGATGGGCTTTACCGCCGTTGCGCTCATTGGTCGCGTGGCCGATCTGTCCCGGCCGTATCTGGTGTCGAAAAAGACCGGCCAGCCGGTCACCTCGCAAATCGCCGTATATATCGTGGAGCGACTTTTCGATTTCGGCTCCATGGGCCTGATCGCCTTCTCGGTGATCGTCCTGTCGCCCGCGGGTGCGCTGCCGCACCCTGAAGTCGTGCGCAGGGCTGGATTCGTGGGCCTGGGCCTCACCGCGGCCGGTGGTCTCTTTCTCCTCGCGGTGCGCCTCGCCGGCGACAGGGTCGCCGCGCTCATGGGGCGCATCTTCAGCCTCATCTCCACACGAGCCGGCCACGCCGTCGAAAAGAAGATCCAGGCGTTCCAGTCCGGACTGGACACCATCCGCACTTTTTCCGATTTCGCCGTCGTCGCCGCATCGTCACTGGTCATGTGGGGACTCATCGCGCTCGCTTATTTGCTGACGATGTGGGCCTTTGTGGCCAGTCCGCCCCTTGCGGCCATGACGCCCGGCCGCGCCGTGCTGCTCATGGTTTTCAGCGGCGGAGTCAGCGCGCTGCAGTTGCCGGTGCTGGGCTGGTTCACGCAGATCGGCTTTGTCGCCGCGGCCATCGGGAACTTTTTCGGTGCCTCGCCGGAGGCTTCGCTCGGCTGCGCTGCGGCGCTGCTGCTGGTCACCTTCCTCGGCATCATTCCTGTGGGCCTGGCCTGGGCGCGCTTCGACCGCGTCTCGCTGATTCAGGTGGCCGAAGAAAGCGAGCATGCTGGCGAGGCGCTCGTCCACCATGCCGGGGAAGAATCGGCTCAACAGCTCTGAGCTGAGAAACCTCCGGGCCAGCTTCGCGTCGTTGAACGGGCACGGCCGGGTGCCTCACTTCTGCCTGTTGTTGGCAGAAGCGGGAAGGCGCGACACTGACCGTGCCGACTTTCCTGCTTTGTATCAGGGCACGAGTTGACTCGTGTCGTAAGAGTCGCAAAATCAATCCGGCTTTAGCCGCTGCGGAGTTACTTTTCCCGCCCGGCGCCTTTTTCCGCAAGCTGTTTAGCTGCGCCGACAAAGAGGCAGTTATTTTGAAGAGGCCCGGGCTTTAGCAGGGCCATCACAGCGAACATGGGCTTCAGCCCCTGAGGACCGGTTTCG
>JASHRH010000364.1 GCA_030037475.1 Acidobacteriaceae bacterium | reverse complement strand
CAGCAGATTCTCCGCCGAATGCCCCGCAATCGACGGATCGTGCAAATCCGCCGTGAAGAAATCCGCCCTCTTTCCCGCCACCAGCTCGCCCGAAGCCACATGCAGCGCCCGCGCCCCGTTTGCCGTCGCGCACTCGAGCAGCCGCGCCGCCACGCTTGTTTCGTCAGAAAAATCCAGAATCGCCCGCTGCTGGTCTCGCAGCCGCAAATGATATTCCAGCTCCCGCGCATCCTCCAGCGGATCGATCTGCGCCTGGCTGTCCGACCCGAACGCAATCGGAATCCCTGCTTTCATCACCCCGTCCGCCGCCAGAATCCCATCGCCGAGATTCCGCTCCGTCGTCGGACACGCGCAGATCGTCACGCCCGCCTGCGCCAGCATCGTCACTTCCTGGGCCGTTGTGTGCGTGGCGTGAACAGCGGTTAAACCCGGCCCCAGCAATCCTTCGCGCCCCATCAACGCCACCGGCGTCGCGCCATACTCGCGCACGCACGCCTCGTTTTCTTTCACCTGCTCGGAGACATGCATGTGGACTGGCAACCTTCGCGCACGTCCCCACGCCGTAATCTCGCGCAGGTCCTCGAGAGGTACGGCCCGAATGCTGTGCGGAGCCACGCCCACACTGACCTCCGCCGACGTGGGAAACTCCGCAGTCAGCGCTTCCATGTTCCGCAGAAAGGCCTCCCGCGTCTCGAAGAACCGCGTCTGCCCTGGATCGCGCGGCAGCTCATACCCTGACCGCAGATACGCAGTCCGCAACAGCACGATGCGCACGCCAACAGACTGCGCCGCTGCGATCACCTGCTTCGCCAGCAGATTCGGATCGTCATATGGCGTCCCATCCGGCGCGTTGTGCACGTAGTGAAACTCCCCCACCGTGGTGACGCCAGCCAGCGCCATCTCCAGGAATGCCATCCGCGCCGCGTCGTACATGTCCTGCGGGTTCAGCCGCGACGCCGCGTGATACATCGTTCCGCGCCACGACCAGAAATCGCGTCCGCTGCCCGCCCGCGATTCCGACTTCCCGCGAATCAGCCGCTGAAATGCATGGGAGTGCGTATTAGCGAAACCCGGCAGCAGCGCTTTCCCTCGCAACTCGATCACTGTGTCGGCCTTTGCGTCAGCGCCAACGGCGGCGATCAGCCCATCGTCGCCGACCAGCACCCCGGCATTCGCAACGAATCGCCCATCGGCGTAGAACAGCTCTGGCTTGTAAAGCGTCGTCACGCTGTGGCCTCCACCCGTTGTCCGCCGATCCAGACGTCCCGTACCGGATTCGCCCCCAGCGTGTACACCAATTCGCGCCAGTCCGCTCCATGCAGCACTGCAAAATCCGCCGGCAGCCCAGGCTCAATCCGCCCCGCATCGCGCAGCCCCAGCGCGGCCGCGGCATTCGCTGTTCCCGCGATCAGCGCCTCCTGTGCCGTCAGCCCATTCAGTCGCACCGCCAGCGCGAGCGCCATCTGCATCGAATACAGCGGACTCGATCCCGGATTCAGGTCCGTACCGATAGCTACGGCTGCACCAGCATCAATGAGCTTCCGCCCCGGCGCCGCCGGCAATCCCAGGTGCAGCGTCACGCCCGGCAGAATGGTCGCTATCGTCGAACTGGCCGCCAGCATCGCCACCTGCTCCGCGCTGCACGCTTCCAGATGATCCACGCTGAGCGCGCCTACCTTCACGCCCAACTCCAGCCCGCCCACGCGATGGAACTGCTCCGTGTGCAGCTTCGTCCTCAGCCCGTGCGCCCGCGCCGCCGTCAGCATCCGCTCCGCTTCCGCCACGCTCCACGCTCCCCTCTCCACGAAAACGTCCACCGCCTGCGCCAGCTTTTCCCGCGCCGCTCTCGGAATCATCTCCTCGCATACGATCCTGACATAGGCTTCTCGCTCCGCGGCTTCCTTCGGCGGCACGTGGATCAGCAGCGTCGGCACAATCCACGCCGGAGCCTGCGCTGCCAGCGCATGGATCGCGCGCAACATCCGCAGCTCCGCTTCCGCCGTAGAGCCATACCCCGACTTCACCTCAATGGTCGTCGCGCCCGACCTCACCAGCGCCGTGATCCGCGGCAGAGCCAGCGCGACGAGTTGCTCCTCCGTCGCCGCTGCCGTCGCGCGAATCGTGCTCCGAATTCCACCGCCCGTTGCCAGAATCGCCTCGTAGGTGACGCCGTTCAGCCGCGCTTCAAAATCCGCCAGGCGATCACCGGCCCAAACGGCGTGCGTATGCGGATCGACAAGCCCGGGAACGACCGCGCACCCGCCAGCGTCAATCGTCTCCCCCGCGTCACCGCTCCAATCGCGCTCCGGTCCCACCCACACGAAGTTCCCGCCGACAATGGCCAGCGCTGCGTGCTCCCCCACCTTCAGCTCACGCATCGCAGCGCCGCGTTTCGGCTCCGCGCCCTCGGCAGTCACCAACTGGGAGATTCCCCGCACCAGCAGATCGGCTCTCATCGCAGGCTCGGCATATCCAGTCCGCGCTCGCGCGCTACGTTGATCGCCTTCTCATACCCCGCGTCGGCATGTCGTACCACGCCCAATGCCGGATCGTTCCGCAGACACAGCCGCAACCGCTGCTCGGCCTCTTCGCTGCCGTCCGCGACGGCCACCAGTCCCGCATGCTGGCTATAGCCCATGCCCACGCCGCCGCCGTGATGGAAGCTCATCCATGACGCGCCGCTGGCGATGCCTGTCGCGAAGTTTAACAACGGCCAATCCGATACTGCATCCGATCCGTCGCGCATCGCTTCCGTCTCGCGGAAGGGGCTCGCCACCGACCCAGCATCCAGATGATCGCGCCCAATCACGATGGGCGCCTTGAGCCTGCCATCGCGTACCATTTCGTTGAAAAGCAGCCCCGCGCGATCCCGTTGCCCATAGCCGAGCCAGCAAATCCGCGCCGGCAGTCCCTGGAATGCGATCTGGTCCGCCGCGTATGTCAGCCAGTCGTGCAATCGCCGGTCTTCCGGAAACAGTTGCAACAGCGCCGCATCGGTCGCGGCAATATCCGCCGGATCGCCTGACAGCGCCGCCCACCGAAACGGCCCGCGCCCTTCGCAGAATGCGTCGCGAATGAACGACGGCACAAACCCCGGATATGCGAACGCATCCTTCACGCCCGCCTTTTCCGCCTGCGCCCGCAGATTGTTTCCGTAGTCGAACGCGATCGCGCCCCGCTGCCGCATCTTCAGGATCGCCTGTACATGCCGCGCCATCGACTCCCGCACCCGTCGCAGATACTCATCCGGATCGCGCGCGCGGAGCGTGTTCGGGTCCTCGTCGGCGCGAGCCGTTGGCAAATATCCCCAGAAAGGATCGTGCGCACTGGTCTGGTCCGTCACCAGCTCGGGCGTAAATCCCATCTCCACCATCTTCGGCAGAACTTCCGCCGCATTCCCGAGCAGCCCAATGGAGACCGCCTGCTTTGCGGCCTTCGCCTCTATCGCCATGCTCATCGCGTCGTCCAGCGAAGACGTCGCGCGATCCAGATACCGGGTCTCCAGCCGTCGCTCGATGCGGTTCGGATCCACTTCCACGCAAATCGAAACGCCGCCCGCCAGCTTCACCGCCAGCGGCTGCGCGCCGCCCATTCCGCCCAGGCCTGCGGTTACGGTCACGGTTCCGGCCAGCGTTCCGCCAAAGTGCCGCTCCGCCGCACTGCGGAAGGTCTCGTAGGTCCCCTGCAGAATTCCCTGCGTCCCGATATAAATCCACGAGCCTGCCGTCATCTGCCCGTACATCATCAGCCCTGCGCGATCCAGCTGGTCGAACACTTCCCACGTGGCCCAATGCGGCACTAAATTCGAATTGGCGATCAGCACGCGCGGCGCCAACGGCTGCGTCTCCAACACGGCGACCGGTTTCCCCGACTGGATCAGCAGCGTCTGATTGTTCTCCAGCCGCTCCAGCGTCTCCACAATGCGGTGGTAGCACTCCCAGTTCCGCGCGGCCTTGCCGCGTCCGCCATACACAATCAGCTCCGATGGCTTTTCCGCCACCTCCGGATCCAGATTGTTCATCAGCATCCGCTTCGCCGCTTCCTGGATCCAGCCCCTGGCCGTCCGCTGGTTCCCGCGCGGTGCGCGAATCGTCTGCCCAGTCATGCACAGTACCTCTGTCGAACAGGGAAGTATCTCATCTCGCTCGGCTTTTCATCAGCCGCCCGCTCTTACCCATCCTGCTACGCTGGAGTCATGGATCATTTCCCATCGGCCAACGCCGTCACCCTGCATCCTCGAGGCATTCTCTTCGACATGGACGGCGTCCTGGTCAGTTCCCTGGGCTCCGTCGAGCGCACCTGGCAGAAGTGGGCACGATCGCGCGGCATTGATCCGGCACTCGCCATCCGCGCGGCGCACGGCTGCCGCGCCATTGAGACGGTTCGCCGCCTGCGCCCCGACCTGGACGCGCTGAAGGAGCTGGAGTGGCTGGAGCAGACCGAAATCGACGACAGTGTCGGCCTGGAGACGCTGGCTGGGGTTCGACCGATCCTTGAGGCAATTCCAGCAAATCGCTGGACTGTAGTAACTTCTGCAACACGGAAAATCGCCGTCAGTCGCCTCGCCCTGGCAGGCATCTCTGTCCCCGCTCACCTCGTTTCCGCCGAAGACGTCGCCCGCGGCAAACCCCACGCCGAGCCGTACCTCAAAGGGGCTGCACTGCTGGGC
>JASHRH010000363.1 GCA_030037475.1 Acidobacteriaceae bacterium | reverse complement strand
CCGAGCTCGTCCCCCACGGCGACAAGAAACACCGCCGCCTTGCGCACGCCGCTCAGCGGCAGCTGACCGTTGCCCGCGGGCAGACGAAGCGAGGAGGCAGCCATGCGCTTACTCCGACCGGATCCAGCTCTCCAGCAGGCGCGTCGACTGCGCCGGTTCGCGCTTCACGGATTCGGCCACCTGCTCAAACACGCTTTGCGCCCGCTGCTTGCGCTGCTCGGCCGCCAGATGCTCGGGGGTGATCTCGCGGGGCGGCGGCGCTGCCGGAGTTCCGGGCAGTGCAGCGGCGGTGGCCGCACGCGGGGCCGCGGATCGCGGCGCAGCCGCCAGCGCGCGCAGCGCCGGACGCGCCACCAGGAAGAAGAAAACCAGCATGGCGGCCAGCACGGTCCCGTAGCGCAGCAGCAGCTCCGAACGCGAAGCCATCGCCAGCGCGCGCTCCGCGAGCGACTCGGTCGGCGGCGGCGCGTTGTCCTCAAACGCCAGTTGCTCCACGCTCACCTGATCGCCGCGCGTGGCATCGAAGCCGATGGCGTTTTCCGCCAGTTGCGTGATCTCCTGCATCTCGGCGGGCGTGCGCGCCTGCCAGGTGGTCTTTTTTCCCTGCGCCAGCGGCCGATAGTTGATCAGCACCGCCGCGGTCAGCCGGCGCACCCGCCCCGCCGGCTCAACCGTGCGCCGCTCCTTCTTCGAGACGCCGTAGGTATCGCTTTCCTGTTTCATGTCCTGGACGTTCGGCGTTGCCGCGGGATAGAGCGGCGGCTTCGCGTTCGGCATGTTGCTGGCCGTGCCGGGAATGCCCGAAGCCGGAGCCTGTCCCGAAGTCTGCTCGCTGCGCTGCATGGACAGCGTCGCCGACTGCGCCGGATCGTAGCTTTCGTCCGTCTCTTCGGCCGAATTCGGATCGTAGTCCACGTTGACCGAGGCCCGGACATTCCCCGCGCCCGCCACCGGTTCCAGGGTTTCCACCAGCCTGCCTGCCATCTCCTGCTCGTGCTCGGCCAAAGCCGCATCGCCCGTGGGCCGGCCCAGCAGTCCGCCGCCCTGGGCGTCCACCAGCACCACGTTTTCCGGCTTCAGCCCATCGACGGCGCTGGCCACCAGATTTGCGATGGCCGGCGCCACGTCGCCGGTCAGCGTGCGCTGCCGCAGCCGCAGCACCACCGACGCCTTGGCCTCGCGCTGGTCCGCCGTGAACAGCGAATCGTGCGGCAGCACCAGATCGACGCGTGCCGACTCGACCGAGGCCAGGGTCTCGATGGTGTGCTCCAGCTCGCCCTCGAGCGCGCGCTGGTAGTTCACCTGCTCGTCGAACTCCGATCCCATCCAGTTCGGCTTGTCGAAGAGCTCAAAGCCCATGCGCCCGCTCGCCGGCCCGCCTTTCGCCGTCGCCGTCAGCCGCGCCTTGTCCAGATCCTCAGCCGGGACCCGCAGCGCAGAGCCATCCGGCGAGACATCGAAGGGAATCCCTGCTGCGGTCAGCTCCTGCGCCATCTGCCGCGCGTCTTCGGGATCGAGTCCCGCATAGAGCGTGCGCCAGTCCGTGCGGGCGCCGTACCAGACCAGTCCCGCCACACAGGCCAGCAAAATCCCGGCTATCGCCAGGAACCGCGTCCGCCGCGCCGGTTCCAGCGCGCGGAAGCGCGCCACAGCCTCTGTCGCCAGGGCTCCGGCGCGTTCCAGGCTCAGCGCGGATTGGGATGAATCGGCCATGGTCTCAGAACTGCATGCTCATCACCTGCTGGTACGCCGCGACCGCCTTGCTGCGCACCGCCAGCGTCAGCTCAAAAGCCATGTCCGCCTTCTGGGTCGCGATCATGGCGTCGTGTACGTCCACACCGTTGCCCTGGAGCAGTCCCGCGACCGCGGTCGTCGCCTGGTCCTCAAGGCTGTCTGCATTGCTGATCGCGCTCTTCAGCAGATCGCCGAAAGGCGCTGCCGGTGCTCCGGCTGCCCCGATCCCCCCACCAGCCGTTCCCGATGTCCCGGCCGGCGTCAGCGCTCCAATTCCATGGGTCAGCATCCCCGTACCTCCTGTTCGCCTATTTCAAAATCTCCAGCGAAGTCGAAATCATGCTCTTCTCCGCCTCCACCGCCGAGGCGTTCAGGCCATACGAACGCGTCGCCCCCATCAGGTCCACCATCTCCGTCACCGGATTGATGTCAGGATAGGAAACATATCCGTCCTTGTCGGCGTCCGGATGCCCCGGATCGTAGCGGCGCAGCACCGCATCCTGATCCGCCAGCACCCCCGAGACGCGCACGCCGCCGATCACCGGCTCGGTGTCCCCGAACGCCGCGCTCGACGCCGAGCCGGATAGCTGGCTTGAAAACTGGCTCGCGAAGCTGGAGGTATCCGAGGTAAACACGACATGCCGCCGCAGGTACGGACCGCCTTCCGCAGTGCGCGTCGTCTCGGCGTTGGCCATGTTTGCCGCCACCACCTCGGCCCGGATGCGCTCCGCTTCGAGCGCCGACCCGCTCACCTCCATCGTTCCGAACAGATTCATCGCCCACCCGCCTTCCCGCCGCTCACTTCTCGTCCTCGTGGATCGCGTCCATCGTCAGCGTGAACTGGTTCTTCAGCAACGCTTCGCCGGTGCGGAACTGCAGCTGCGCTTCAGCCATCTTCATGCCTTCGCGGTCCATCGAGACATCGTTGCCGTCGGGCCGCTCCAGCAGGCCCCCCACCGGGCCGACCCGCGGCTGCGGCAGCGCTGCGTCCGTCCCGCCCGCGTTTTCCTGTTGCCCCAGCGCCTCCATTGAGCGCCGCATTTCCGCCGCAAAGTCGAATCCCACCGTCCGGTACCCCGGCGTGTCCACGTTGGCCATGTTCTGCGCGGTCAGCTTCAGCTCCAGCGTGGAGAGATCCAGATACCGCACGAGCGCGTCGGTCATCGGTAGCTGCATCCTTCGCCCTCCAGCAGCACTCCTGCCCTGCCTGCACCAGCAGGACCGGTTCCGGCGCATGTCCGGCGGGATTAGAAACCTCTATTCCGGCTCGTCGAATTCGATCTCATCCGCACCGATTCGCGGCCGATCTTCGGTCAGAATCCACGCCCGCTCCAGCACATGTTCCAGCTCGCGCACGTTCCCGGGCCAGGGATGCGCCCTCAGCTTCGCCATCGCCTCTGCGGTTAGCTGCTTCGCCGGACTCTGCCGCGCCATCCGCTCCAGAACATGCGCTGCGAGTGCTTCGATATCGTCGGCGCGGCCGGCCAGCGCCGGCATGCGGATGAAGAACACCGCCAGCCGGTAATACAGGTCCTCGCGAAATTCGCCCTTCGCTGCCAGCTTGCCCAGCGGCTGGTGCGTCGCGGCCACAATCCGCACATCCACTTTCACCGGCTCGTTGTCGCCCACGCGCTGTAGTTCTCCGGTTTCGAGAAACCGCAGCAGCTTGGCCTGCAGCGCCAGCGGCATCTCCCCAATCTCGTCCAGAAAGAGCGTGCCCCCGTGCGCCGCCTCAATGCGTCCCGTGCGCCCCTGCACGGCCCCGGTGAACGCCCCCCGCGTGTGCCCGAAAAGCTCCGCTTCCAGCAGTGCTTCGGGAATCGCCGCGCAGTTCAGCGCCACCATGCGCCGCGCCGCGCGCGGGCTCAGCCGATGCACTGCCTGCGCCACCAGCTCCTTCCCGCTGCCCGTCGGCCCTTCAATCAGCACCGGCGTCGAGCGCGGCGCTACCAGGCGAATCCGCCGACTCACTTCCAGCAGCGCAGGGTGGGATCCGATGAACTCCGGCAGCCGCCAGGCCGCCTTGCTCGTCGCACGCCAATGCTCTGCTTCATCGCTGACTTCTGTGGATGCGGTGGATGGCTCCGCTGAGGCTCCGGCATTTCGATTGTCCAATGATCCGGCTCCGGCAGCCGGCCTGGTCGCTTGCCAGCTGTTCGGAGCGGAATTCCACGCTGCTCCATCGCCTGCCTGTGCGCGCCGCAGCGCGTGCAGCACTTCGTTCCGGCGTGGACTGCGCGCTCCCCGCGCGGTCCCCGAAGCGTCGGCCATCACCAGATCGACGCCCGGATGCAGACGCTCGAATTCCGCAACGAATTCCCGGACCTCCAGATCAGGCAGCCACGAATCCAGCACCACCGCCTCGGCCGGCGCCGCGTCCAGACACGCCAAGGTCTCCGCGCCGCCGCCGGCTTCGCGCACCTGCCAGCGCAGTTCCGTCAGCGCATCGCGCACCCGCTGGCGAAAAGCAAGGTCCGCGCTCGCCAGTATGGCGCTGCGGACCGCTGGATGAGGCTGTTGCTGGATGCTGGCTGCCATGCGTAATTCTCCCCGTGCCGGCCACTGCGCCGGCCCTTGCTGACCCATGGAATTCTGGGCGTCGCTGTCCCTGGTTCACAGCGGCGCGCCAATGCGGTATCCCAGCCCACGCACGGTCTGGATTGCCGGTGCCCCGGACTCTCCATCCCGCTGGGGCGTGCCGTCATGCAGCTTGCGCCTCAGATAATTGATGTACACGTCCACCACATTCGTTCCCGCGTCGCCGCTCATGTTCCACACGCTGTCGAGCAGCGCTGCCCGGCTCACCGCATGGCCGCGATGCAGCAGCAGTTGCTCGAGCAGCGCGAACTCCCGATTGGTCAGCGTCACCGGCTCGCCCCCGCGTGTCACCGTATGCTCCACCCGGTTCAGCTCCACGTCGCCCGAGCGCAGCACCAGCCCCGGCGCGCGCCGCCGCAGCAGCGCGCGGCAGCGCGCCCGCAGTTCGGCAAACGAGAACGGCTTCTGCATAAAGTCGTCCGCTCCCATTTCCAGGCACTTCAGCCGCGTCTCCGGCTCCTGGCGCGCGGTCAGAACCAGAATCGGCACATCCTCGGTGATCGAGCGCAGGAATTCCAGCACCTCGGTCCCGTCCCGCCGCGGCAGATTCAGGTCCAGCACCGCCATCTCCGGCAGGTCCCGCCGCACCGCCTCGATCGCCATCTCGCCATCGGTCGCCACCGTCACTTCGTGCCCGTCCTTCTCCAGTCCCCGCGCCAGGAAGCTGCCCAGCGCACGGTCGTCATCGGCAATCAGCATGCGCATGATTGGATTTCTCCCATGCCCCACCATCTCGCTGTGCGCCTGCAAAATCCATACCTGCGATGAGAAAAATCCAGGTGCGATTTCACAATAGGAAGTGCCTTCTCGGATGGCTCCCAAAAAGGAATCGCGCCGGGCGAAAAATAAGTCTTGCCCCAATTCGCTTTTTATTCGCTATAATGCGCGCATGGCCATCACACGGCGGCAAAAGGAAGTGTTGGACTTCATCTCCGGCTTCGTGCAGCGCAACGGCTACTCCCCGTCCTTTGAGGAAATCGCGCGCGGCCTCGACCTGCGCTCGCTGGCCACCGTGCACAAGCACATCACCAATTTGCAGAACAAGGGCATGCTCGCTCGCGCTCACAACCGCAGCCGCTCCATCGACGTGCTGCCCCCGCGCGCCAAAGGCCGCAGCTTCGAGCGCCTGCCGCTCGCCGGCCGCATCGCCGCCGGCTACCCCGTCGAGGCCATGGAGGTCCCCGAGACCATCTCCCTCGGCGACATCATCGGCAACCGTGACGTCTACGCCCTCCAGGTCCGCGGCGAATCCATGCGCGAAGACCACATCGTCGACGGCGACTTTGTCCTCGTTGAGCGCACCAGCTCCGCCCGCCCCGGCGAGATCGTCGTTGCTCTGGTCCGCGGCGCCGAAACCACCCTCAAACGCTTCTACCCCGAAGGTTCGCTCATCCGCCTGCAGCCGGCCAACGCCGAGATGGACCCCATCTTCGTCCCCGCGGCGCAGGTCGCCATCCAGGGCCGCGTCCTCGGCATGCTGCGGAAGTATTAGGCTGGGACCCTCGCTGCTTCTTAGTTACCGGCGACCCGCCACCAGCCTGAATCTCTCAACGGCGTGTCATCCTGAGGAACGGAGCGACAAAGAATCTGCGGTTGCTTTGGCCGATTAGTGCGGATCAGTGAATCGCGCGAGCCTTTGTATCAAGGCACCACTCCACAGCTTGCGGAAAACACCCCAAGGCCGTGGCTTTGTATCAGGGCACGACTTCAGTCGTGCCGATAAGCGGCCTTAAAGGAACCGGGCTTCAGCCCCCGAGGCAATCTGCCTTGCGCTGGACCGCTGCTTCTCGGGTGCCAGCAAGCTCCTCTCCCGGCAGAGCTGTCATTCTGAGTGAACGGGGCCCCGAACGTAATTCAGTTCGGGGGTGGTGAGCGAAGAATCCGCGGTTGCTTAAAATCCTTTCGCGAAGGGATGACCGTACAATGTCTCTCGGCGAACCGGAGGTCCATGCCATGAACCTGCCATTGGGGCCAGGGAAGACCTGGATATGCCTGATCGCGCTTTTGCTCCCGACGGCGCCCCTTCTCG
>JASHRH010000362.1 GCA_030037475.1 Acidobacteriaceae bacterium | reverse complement strand
TTTTCCAGGTAATGCTGATTGTTGATGTGCCAGTGGGCGATCTCGCCCGTCTCGTCCACATGCGAGCTGAGCTGAACGATCGTTCCAACGTGATTCAGCGCGTCCGCAAAATTCAGATCCGTCGGTGTCGCATACACCGGGTTGGCGTTCAGAATCACCAGCCAGTCCACCCTGCCGGCATGCATGTCCGCCACCAGCGACTTCAGATCGTCCATCTGGATCGACGGCATCGGATTCACAGGATCGGTGTAGACCACCGTCTTCCCAACATTTCCCAGCGCCTGATTGATCGCAAAGGCGGCCAGATGCACTTCCGGCGGCGCAAACTCGCCCGGAATCACTACGCACTTACCGGAGTTCGCTTTCAGGTCAGCAGCGACACCCTGCAAATAGGTGGTCTCATGCGCCGACCAGCTATACCCGCGTGCGTTATTGCCAGCACCCAGAGCCGCAGCCAGATCCAGCGCAAACGGTGCTACCTGGCTCGGCCGCACCTGCAGCCGGTGCTCCGCCTTAAAACCGGTAGTCGTGGTGACTGGCTCCACGACGTACAACCGGTTCATTTCCACATTGCCCTGCAGTTTGCGCCAGCTTGCGTAGTCCTTTGCCAGACGATGAAACCCCGGGAACTGCGCGCCACCAAGAAAATCCGCGTCCAGGGAGAGGATCACGTCCGCCCGATCCAGGTGATACTGCGCGTCTACATAACTGCCGAATGCCTGATTCGCCGCTGTGTAATGCGAATCGCGGTTTGCGGGATCGTACTGGATGAACTTTGCCTGTGGATAATTCTTCTGCCCTTCCTGCCATTGCCGCGCCAGCGTCGGCGAGGTTACGGTCGAGCTCAGGAAATACACCCCCTTGCCGCCGGATGCCTTCTTGTCTGCCAGCATCGCGCGAAACTCCGCTACAAAGGAGATCCACGGTCGCTGCTCGCCGCGATACCGCACGTGCTGCGCGCGGTCCGGATCGTACATATCCAGCAGCGTCGCCTGAGTGATTGGGTCCGATCCGCCCTGGTTGTACGGATGCTCAGGATTCCCATCCACCTTGATGGGCCGGTAGGCATCGCTCTTGATGAGCACCGGCACTGCGCCCGTGGTGAATGGGAATGCCGACGCGAAATATACCGGCTTGCCCAGAATCAGGTCTTCCGGCGCTGTCACATACGGATAAATCAGCTCATCCGGCTGCTTCGTGCAGCCCGCCAGACCGGCCAGCGCCAGAGACGCACCCATCACCTTCAGGAACCCGCGGCGTGAAACCGGATCCAGCCACTCCGAGGCGTGCTGCGGAAATTCCCGTTCCAGCGCTTTCTGAAACTCCGGCGTGTTCGCCAGCTCGTCAATCGAACGCCAGTATTTCTTGCCCTTCTGATTCGCCAGCTTTTCGCGGACATTAGCCAGCGTGAGCTTCTTCGAGACCTGCACTCGATCCTCCGCTCGCATCTCTGTCGCCACGCCCCCTGCGCGATGTGCTGGCTGCTGGCTGCCGGCTGCTGGCTGCTTGTTCTCGTTCATCGATGACAAACCTCGCAACTGGTCAGCTCACGCGGCGGACGAATCTTGTAGTGCTGGATCAGAAACAACCCCAGCGCGTCCTGGCTCGTGAATTTCGTGTAGTGCAACCCGGCCGGTAACAGCAGGGGCGCCGTGTCTTCGCTGCTGAGCGCCGTTCCCATCGTCTGAGCATGCAATCCAGCCGGCGGGCTCAGGTCCGCCATCTGTACGCTGGGCGCAGGCTGCTTTTCCGTGCACGTCACGCTCTCCGACGTCGGCGTGCCATCGCTCACCGTCTCTGCCGCGCACCAAACCGGATGCAGCTCGGACGCGCCGGTCCACGCCATGTTGTAGATCTCGCTGGTTGGCCGCAGATTCTTCGCCGGATTGCGATGGCAGTTCAGGCACCATTCCATCTGCAGCGAGTTCTGCGCGTACATGATGGGCATCTCGTCCACGCGCCCGTGGCAGGACGAACACCCAATCCCCTTATTGACGTGGATCTCGTGATTGAAGAAGACGAAGTCCGGCAGGTCGTGCACTCGCGTCCAGGTGATCGACTGCCCTGTTTCCCAGCTATGCCGCACCGGATCCAGAATCTGCGCGTCCGTCCAGATCTGCGAGTGGCAGTTCATGCACGTGTGGGTCGGAGGAATCCCCGCATAGCTCGATTCCTCCACCGACGTATGGCAGTACTGGCACTGCAGACCCAGGCCCTGGACGTGATGCTTATGGCTGAACGGCACCGGCTGGTCCGCGCGCTCCCCCTGCCGCGTCACCCACGGTGAACGCTGCAGCGCGTCCAGCGTCAATCCCAGGGCGATGATCAGCAGCCCCGTCAGGATCAGGCTCATTCGCGCCAGAGCATTTGAGCTGCGATCAAAGATCTGCGGCATGACTGCGTTCGCTTCTCCTGATGAATCACCACAGTTTCAGAGCGTGTGCTCTTACAGTTGACTCAGCGCCAGCGGCTGCCTGGCATCATGGGCCGGACACACCGATAGCTGCCCTGCCCTGGAGCCAGCGCGCAGTGCTTTTCCTTCGGGTCATGGCCTGCGCTCTGGACTATATCTTGTTGTGTTCTGGATCACACCCGATTGTGACCTGCATCACATAATTTCTGCGTAACAGGCAATATACCGACTCAAGCGCACGATAGGCAAGGTTCGGGACGGGATCGAAAATTTTTTTCTGGAAAAGTTGCCGGGGCAATCAACGGCGGGCAAGCACGTGCTCCCTCTGGCGGCTTCCACCCTCGCTTTGCAGGCCGCAAGGTCGCTGCTGCTGCTGGTTAGTGCCCAGTCTGCGCTGTCTCGCGCAGCGCTTCATCGATCATGGTGAACAGGCGCGGGCGATCGACCACTTCCACGAAAGGCGCGCTGCTCTTCCGGTTCGTCACCACCCAGATGGTCGGCGTGTGCCGAATGCCCACGCTTTGGCCCAGCGCGTAGTCTGCCTTCACCAGAGCGGTCATCCGTTCCTTGGGATCCACCACCATCGGAAAGCGCAAATGGTGCTGTTCCGCGAAACGAACGGCGAATCGCCGCAGACCTTCCTGGCTCCGGATCGTCGGCTGCTCGGCGAAAAGAGCATCGCGGAATGCGTCGCCCACTCTCTTTGATCGCATGTCAAACCACCGCGCATCCACTGCCGCCTGAAAGCTCCAGACGTGAAACGGCAGCGGAAAATCATGCCTCACCAGAGGAATGTTGTATTTCTTCACGGCCTCTAACAGAATCCCGTTCGCCCGTGCGCAGTCCGGGCACTCCAGGTCTTCCCACTCTACAATCGCCACCCGCGCTCCTGCCGGAGGCCGCAGTGGCGCCGTGTTGTGCACCGGCGTCGTCGAGATCTCAGGATCGGAAAACTGCGCCGGCGCAGACACGCTCAGCGCCAGAACCGCAGCCAACGGCAGCGCGATGTAGCAAAGAAAGCCCTTCACCTCCCTCATTGTATGATCCGGCTTCATGCTCCGGACGCATACTGACCGCGTTTCGAGAACCCATGCTCTGCACGAAAGTCACCCCGCGGAAACGGCAGCAGACCGTGCAGACCGTCCTCTCCGGAGCCTGTCCCGCAGAGGCCCGCTAATAGCCGCATCAAAACCAAAGGCCACCCATTTTTGGGTGGCCTTCTGTCTTTTGCCGTGAAGCAGCGTCTGCCTCGATGGCTAATCGCCCATGACAGGCTCTGCCCTCTCGGCCGTCTTTGGCGCTGGCGCGATCGCGTCGATCGACACCAGCCCTTCCACCGGCTTCTCGCCCAAAATGTGCTCGCGGTACAACTTCGCCATCTTCGCATTCTCGGCGTCTTGTTTCAGCTTCGCCTCGCGCGCCCGCAGCTTCTCTTCGCGTGCGTTTTTGGCAATGCCCAGCTTGTCAAGCGAATCGTTGGCAGCTGCTTGTACGTGTTCCTGGTTCAGCACCAGCGTGTGCTGCGTTGTCTCCATGCCGACCTTCTTGCCGCCCGCAAAGATCTCATGCCGCCCGTGCTCGTCGTACCACCTGGTCAGCGTCGCGGTCATGTGCATCTTCTCGATGATGTTCCGCCAGCCGATCCCCGTGTTGTAGGCGCAGAAGCTGATCTCGCCCTCCTGCGTCGCGTACGGGATGATGCACTGCTCCGTGCGCCGGAAGTCGTAGTTGAACAGGTCCTGGAACCACATGCCGGCGATAAACAGGAAGTTCCAGCGGTCCGCGCGCCGCTTCTCGATGTCCGCCATCGTCCGGTCGCCGGTTACCTTGCCGTAGTTGCGACCCGTGGCGCCGAAGCACTTATCGAACTTCTGCAGCAGGTCGAGGATGCGGAAGTGCTTGGGCGACCTGGTCGGATCGTAATTGCGCAGCAGCGCCAGGGACACGCCCACAATCGAGAGAAACCTGCCGCGCGCCGCGTCGTTGACCTTCGCCACGTCCTTCGCCAGCCGGTCGGCGTTCAGGAACGCGGTCACCGGCACGGCTTCCTTCGTCTCCTTGTCGATCATCAGCGCCATGCCGATGCCGCAGTTCGGGTGGCAGCCGCAGGAGAGCTGACCCCAGTCAGCATTGGGCCCGTGCACCAGGTCGGCCCAGTCGCTGAAGGTGCTCATGAAGCTGATCGGGAACCAGTCGCGGGCGGGCTCGCTCAGTCCCATCTGCTCCTTCACGTCATGCGCCAGGTGGCTCAGCGTGTAACGCTGGGCGGCGCGGCGTTCGTCCGTAATGTCCTCGTCGCGGCCCGTGAAGCTGACCGGCTGGAAGCTGAGGAAGTTGATCTTCTTGGGATTGTCGAGCGCGAACTGGATGATGTGGCCCACCTGCTCGTTATTGATGCCGTTGATGATCGTCGTCACCGGGACGATATCCACCCCGGCTTCGTGCAGGTTATGGATGGCCTGCAGCTTCACATCGAACAGGTTGCCCACCTTGCGGTGCGAGTTGGCCGCGTTGCCGATACCATCGAACTGCAGGTACGCGTAGCGCAGACCGGCTTCCGCTGCCGCACGGCATAACTCCTTCGATTTCGCGAATTCGATGCCGTTGGTCGCTGCCTGCACTGAGTTGTAGCCCACCTTGCGCGAGTACGCGATGGCGTCGAGGAAGTACGGTGAGAGCGTCGGCTCGCCGCCTGAGAACTGGACCGACATCTGCCGTTTCGGCTTGATCGTGATGGCGTTGTCCAGCATCGTCCTGATCTCTTCCCACGTCAGCTCGTGCACGAACCCAACCTGATTGGCGTCCATGAAGCACGGGTCGCACATCATGTTGCAGCGGTTGGTCAGGTCGATGGTCAGCACCGATCCACGACCGTGGGTCACGGTCGAGGTTCCGTGATTATGCAGCTTGTCGTCGTTGTGCGCGCGGATGTCCCGGCCGGGGAAGACCTCTTCCAAATGCCTGAAGAAGGCTGTGTCAATCGACATCACGTCTTCGAAGTGCCCGTGCTTCGGGCAGTCCTTCACCATCATGATCTTGCCGTCGCGCTCGACGATTTGCGCCTTGATCTCGCCTACCTTCTCGTTCAGCAGGATCTCGTGAGGCAGCTTGCCATCCAGAATCTGCTGCCGAATTTCGGGAACGCACTTCGGACAGAGCGAGTCGGTGCTGCGCGGCCAGCCCAGCGGCGGCTTCTCCTTCTGCCACGATTTCAGCAGCGGCTTGTCTGACCACTTCGGGGTGAACGAGGGATTGGGACTGATGCTGTTCAGCTTCTCGAACACGGTCCAGGCTCCCTGGGCCGCAATCGTCACCGCGCGCTCTGCGTATTTCACAGCCTTTGACATGCTGAAATCTCCTGTCTCAAAGGAATACCGTACAGGTTGCCCAGGAATTTAGATAAGTTGTTGCATTGCCGGGTTTTGCCACTTTTACATTAGATGAAGCCGACGCGAACGCGGAACGAAACAGAGCTGAATGGCGAAAAACGGCCTCCGGGCTGCAAAAGCTGTATCCGAATGGGACAGTCCCTGTTCGTCCGCCACCGCTGAAAACCGCTCTCCCATTCTCCGCACGGCCTCTCAGGCAACCGCGAACTCGGTTAGATTTTCCCCTGTATCTTCGTCCCACCTGCTCCCGCCATTTCCCCAGGAGCTGCCCGTGGTGCGACAATCGTGGCGCAGGATTGTCCCGAAGGAGAACTATCGCTATGAAGCGTTTCCTGATGTGCATGGGCCTCGTCGCTCTCGTTCTTCCGCTCTCCGCTCAAAACATGAAGCCAAAGAAGCCGCCTCTCAGCCCACCTGAGGTCGCCACGGCCACCATCGGCGGACATGGCATCACCATTCTGTATTCTTCACCGCGCGTCCGCGGCCGCGAAGGCCACATCTTCGGGCCGGGAGGCCTCATTCAGAAAACGCACAAGCAGTATCCGATATGGCGCGCCGGCGCGAATGCCGCCACCACTCTGAAAACCGACGCCGACCTGACCATTGGCGACGTGTCCGTTCCAAAAGGCACGTACACCCTCTTCGTCGACATCTCCAATCCCGATCAATGGACTCTGATCGTCAATAAAGATACCGGCGAATGGGGCCTGGCCTACAAAGCCGCCGACGATCTGGGCCAGGTGAAGATGCACATGAGCAAGCCCTCGCACATGGTCGAGGACCTGGCCTGGACCATTACCCCCACCGGCCACAACAAAGGCTGGCTCACTCTTGCCTGGGAAGACCACCGCGCATCTGCGCCTCTCACCGTCCGCTGAAGCCCATGAGTTCCGGGCCGGCGCTGAGCGATACCGCACCGGCCCGAGCGTGATGACCGCAAGCGTACTCCGTGGCTGGAAAGCCGCCCGCTTTTCTCCTCGGCACCTTAATATGGTTGTGGAGGACGCCCGTTCGAATGCATTTCCGGAAGTTTTGCCTGCCCAGCCTGATCCTTTTTGCAGCGTCAGCTCTGGTCTCTTCGGCTCAGACCCCCAAACCTCTCGCGAACACTGACGTTGCCGTGGAAGGCTTGTACCAAACTACATCAACGGCGAGCGGCAACGGCATTTCCGTCAAGGCCACTCATTCCGCCGGCGGTGCCGCATTCCTCCGCCACAGCTACCACTGGTGGCTCGGCTATGAAGCTGGCTACGCGTACACGAGGTACACGAATTCCTACAGCGGCCAGCCTTTTGGTGTGCAGACGAACATGCATGAGTTCGCCGGGTCGTATTATGTGCATGGTCCTCGTGCCCTCGGTATCCAGCCCTTCGCGACCGCCGGTGTGAGCGCTCTCATCTTCTCCCCGTCGTTGAACGGCGGGCAGAAGGTAGCCTGGCAGGCTCGTCCCGGGATCAATTTCGGCGCAGGAGTCAATCTTCCCCTCCTCACCAGCCACTTCGGCCTCCGCGTGCAGTATCGTGGCGTCTATTACAAGACTCCGGATTTTGAACAGACCAGGTACGCCACCGGCGCTTTCCGCGAAACCTCCGAGCCGATGGCGGGACTCTATCTCCGCTTCTAGCGTGTGAGGCGCCTTTGGACTGTATCTTCTGCAGGATCGTGGCGGGCAGCATTCCCGCAAAAAAAGTTTGTGAGGACGATCAACTCCTGGCGTTCTTCGACATCGATCCGAAGGCGCCGACTCACATCCTCGTTATCCCCAAAAAACACATCGCATCGCTCGCTCACGCGCAAACCGGAGATGGGCCGCTCCTCGGCCGTCTGCTCGAGGCCGCAGCCGACATCGCCCGCGAACAGGGCCTCTCGCAGGGCTATCGCGTGGTCATCAGCACCGGTCCTCAGGGCGGTCAGACCGTCGATCATCTGCATGTCCATTTGTTAGGCGGGCGTCAGATGCATTGGCCACCGGGTTAGCCGGCTCGGTCGACCCGCCGCTGACCGAGGCGCAGACGAAGGCCATCGAGTCGAATTCAAAAATGCCGACGGCGGCGAAGGTGTTCCTCTTCGCCTCACTTGGCGCTGTAGTGGTGCTGACGGCGTGGGGCCTGTACAGATTCAATAATCCGCCGAAGCTGACGCCTCCGCCGACGCCGTCGGTGCCGGGGAATCCGTATTGATGCCCGGGACCGCCTATGATAGCGGGCATGAGTCGGAGCGCGTGGTGGGGCATCGTTGTACTTGTGGCTCTCGCGGGAATTGCAGCGGCCCAGACGCAGCCGGAAACGTCTGGTCCGTGGGCGATGGAGCAAAGCGGCGTGACGGCGGGGCTGCGTGGGATTCATGCGGTGAACGCTGAGGTGGCATGGGCGAGCGGGACGAACGGCACGATTCTGCGGACGGTGGATGGCGGCGCAAGGTGGCAGCGGTGCGCGACACCGCTGGGCGCGGCCAGGCTGGATTTTCGCGGCATCTGGGCGTGGGACGCGCAGACGGCCATCACGATGTCGAGCGGGCCGGGGGACTTGTCGCGGCTGTACAAGACGGTGGATGGGTGTAAGACGTGGAAGCTGGTCTTCACGGATCCAGACCGAGATGGTTTCTTCGACGCACTCCTGTTCGTGGATCGGTGGCACGGGATCCTTTTGGGCGATCCCGCGCACGGTTCTGACAATCCGGTAGAAGGCGCGTACTTCACATTTCGTATTCGCGTTACAAAAGATGGCGGCAATATCTGGGCGCCAGCCGTCGATCCAGAGTTCGGCCATTCTGGCGTGAATCTGCAGCCACTTTCGGGTGAGGCATTTTTCGCGGCGAGCAATACGTCCATGGGGATGGCCGGCGATTTCCTGTTGTTGGGGACGAGCCGGGATCGGGTTCTGCGCAGGCGACTGGCCATAAGTCATGCGTGGCAGGGTTTCACCGCTGCCTATTGCGCCGGCGCGGTTGATCCGATCTCCCACTCGTGTGGGATTCCCTGGCTCGATTGGGCGAGTTCGCTGGCACCCCTTGCGCGAGAGTCCGATTCGGCGGGCATCTTTTCGCTTGCTTTCCGCAACGCGATCCGTGGCATTGCCGTCGGCGGCGATTACGCCAAGCCGAACAACTCAGAGGGAACAGCGGCGTGGTCGGCGGATGGCGGGAAGACGTGGAGGGCGGCGGTGAAACCTCCGCATGGGTATCGGTCGGCGGTGGCGTGGGATCCGGATCTGAAGACCTGGATCACGGTCGGGACCAACGGTTCCGACATCAGCTACGACGATGGAAAGACGTGGACTCCGCTCGACAACGGCAACTGGAACGCCCTGAGCCTGCCATGGGTGGTGGGACCGGATGGACGCGTCGCCAGGCTCAATCCCGACAGGCTGCAACCCTGAGCATTTTCCCTCTTCGCCGCGTCCAGTACATGATCTGTCGCGCATCCGGCGTTTTCATAGGTCCTTCGGCTGGGCTGGGAGGTCGTCCCCGCCCCGGATATTTCAGAAAACGCATAGGATATGGGAAGGGACCTCCTTCGCCCGGCGGGTACGGGGCGAGCACTCTCGATGGCTGAATTCGTAATCAGGCTGGCCGACGAGCGCGGCCACGTGCAGGAGCAAATCCAGGCCGCAGCCACGGCCGACGAACTGCGCCAGCGCTTCACGCAGGCGGGGTACTACGTCTACTCCGTGAAACCGCGCGGGCTGACGGGAAGCGCGCGAAAAACCAAACTCGAGACGTTCCTGATCTTCAATCAGCAGTTCCTCACGCTCATCAAGGCCGGCCTGCCGATTCTGGGCTCGCTGGAGATGCTGGCGAAACAACAGAAGAACGCGATTTTCGCAGGGCAGCTGCAGAACGTCGCGGCTCGGGTGCGCACCGGCGAGCCTGTTTCCGCGGCCTTCGAAGCGCAGGGCGGATTTCCGCTGATGTACACGACGACGCTGCTGGCCGGCGAGCGCGCGGGTAACCTGGAAGAAATGCTGGCCGGTTTCTCTCCTTCCAGCGCGTGTCGCTGGCTTTCCGGAAGAAGGTAAAGGCTTCGCTGATCTATCCGACGCTACTGGTGTTTCTGGTGATCACGATGTTCATCTTCATGATCACGTTTGTGGTGCCGCAGTTCGCCAAGCTGTACGACCAGATCGGCTCAAAACTGCCGACGATCACGCTGTTCATGCTGGCTCTGGGCAAGGCAGCACAACATTACCTTCTGTACGTCGCGCCGGCGGTGGCGCTGATCGCCTTCCTCGTCTGGCGGTGGAGCAAGAACGATGCCGGGGCGGAGCGCGTTGACCGCGTCCGCATCCGGCTGCCAATCCTCGGCAAAATCTGGCTGAAGTACCAGGTGGCAATGTTCGCGCGCACGCTCTCGACACTGCTGAGCGGAGGTATTCCGCTGGTGCCGTCGCTGGAAACAGCGGCGCGGACGATCACCAGCAGACGGATCGGGAAGGCTGTCGCTGCATCGGTGGTCAGCGTGCGCGAAGGCAAGGGGCTGGCAAAGAGCCTGGAAGCAACGGGCGTGTTTCCGGAGCTTTCGACTGAGATGATCGAGGTGGGCGAGTCGACGGGCGCGCTGCCGCAGATGCTGAACTCCGTGGCTGAGTTTTTCGAGGAGGACGTGCAGACAGCCCTGACCGCGGCGCTGGCGCTGATCGAGCCGGCGATTCTGATCGTGATGGGTGCGGTGGTGCTCACCATCCTGATCGCGCTGTATCTGCCGATCTTCTCTATGGGCAACACCACCAGCCTGGGAGGCTAACCGAGGATTTTCATCATGGCTGAAACCACAACCATTACGCTGCCCACTGAGCAGGATGAAACCGCGCAGGCTCAAAGCCTGGCGCGTCGGTACCGCTCGGAGTTTGTCGACCTGCGCAATTTCCGCATCCAGCACGAGGTATTGCGCAGCGTGCCGGTGGACATGATGTTTCGCTACAACTTCGTCCCGCTGGAGCAGCAGGAAGACCGTCTGGTGATCGCGGTGAGCGATCCGAGCAAGCTGATGATGATCGACGAAATCAGCGGCCTGCTGGGGCAGCGGATCGTCACGCGCGTGGCCACGCTGTCGCAGATCACCGATCTGCTGAAGAAAACCGAGCAGAGCCAGCGCGTGCTCGACGAGGCGTCGGAGGGGCTGACCTTCGACGTGCTGTCGTCGGATGACAATCCGGACGAAAACATCTCGATTGAGAAGCTGACCTCGGAAGAGGACATCAGCCCGATCATCCGTCTGGTGGACACGACCATCTTTACCGCGCTGGAGCGGCGCGCGTCAGATATCCACATCGAAACATACGACGACTCCGTGATCGTGAAATACCGCATCGACGGCGTGCTGCAGGCGGCCATGGCGCCGATTGCGAAGGAGCACCATCAGACGATCCTGTCGCGCATCAAGATCATGAGCGAGCTGGACATCGCGGAGCGCCGCGTGCCGCAGGACGGCCGCTTCCGGGTGCGCTACAAGGGAAGGCTGATCGATTTCCGTGTCTCCATCATGCCCACAGTGCACGGCGAAAATGCCGTGCTGCGCGTGCTGGACAAGGAGTCGATGAGCGAGAAGTTCCGCAAGCTCACGCTGGACGTGGTGGGCTTTGCCGACGAAGACCTGAAGCGCTTCCGCCGCTACATTCGCGAGCCGTACGGCATGGTGCTGGTAACGGGGCCGACCGGATCCGGCAAGACGACGACACTCTACGCCGCGCTGAACGAAATCAAGAGCGACGAAGACAAGATCATCACCATCGAGGATCCGGTCGAATATCAGATTCGCGGAATCACGCAGATTCCAGTGAATGAGAAGAAGGGCCTCACCTTCGCGCGCGGACTGCGTTCGATCCTGCGCCACGACCCGGACAAGATTCTGGTGGGAGAAATCCGCGACCAGGAGACGGCGCAGATTGCCATCAACTCCGCGCTGACCGGCCACCTGGTCTTCACCACGGTGCACGCCAACAACGTGCTGGACGTGCTGGGCCGCTTCGTGAACATGGGCGTGGAGGTGTACAACTTCGTCTCGGCGCTGAACTGCATTCTGGCGCAGCGGCTGGTGCGCACCATTTGCGAATACTGCGTGCAGGACGTGCATTACGACGACGAAACGCTGCTGCTGAGCGGGCTGGAACCGGCGCAGTGGCGGGACTTTCCGTTCCGCGAGGGCCGCGGCTGCATCGAGTGCGGCGGCACCGGATATCGCGGGCGCACGGCGATCCACGAGTTGCTGGACCTGACCGATCCGATTCGCGAAATCATTCTCGAGAAGAAGCCGACGTCGGAAATCCGCAAGCTGGCACAGTCGGAGGGGATGTCGTTTCTGCGCGAGTCGGCACTGGACCGCGTGCGGCGCGGGCTGACCACGCTGAAGGAAATCAATAAGGTAACGTTTGTCGAGGCGACGCGGTAATGGCGGGACTGGAAACCATCTTCAGGCCTACTCCGGGCATGCGCCCGCAGCTGGCGTGCGAAATCCGTCCGCAAGGCGTGATTGCAGCGCGGGCGACTCGCGAGAAGCACGGCGCAGGCGAGCCCATGCTGGCGTTTGCGCCGCTGCCGGAGGGCGCGCTGACACCGGGACTGAAGGTTCCAAACCTGGCGAGTCGCCCGGCGGTGATCGACGCGATGAATCAGGCGCTGGATGCGACGAGCCCACGCGATCGCACGCTGACGCTGGTGGTTCCGGACGCGGCGGCGCGCGTGCTTCTGCTGGATTTCGATACCCTGCCGGCCAGCCGCCAGGAGGCGCTGCCGGTCGTGCGCTTCCGCCTGCGGAAGATGCTGCCCTTTGATGTGGAGGCCGCGGCGGTGAGCTATCAGGCCATGGCACACCGGAACGACGCGGTGAGCGTGCTGGTGACGGTGATGCCGGCGGAGGTTCTGGCAGAGTACGAAGCGGCGGTACGGGAAGCGGGATATGAGCCGGGCGCGGTGCTGCCCAGCACGCTGGCGGCGGTCGCCGTCCTGGGCAGCGAGGGCGCTTCGCTGGTGGTGAATCACAACGGCAACTCTGTAACGACTGCGGTGGCGCAGAGCGATGAACTGCTGCTGCACCGCTCCATCGATCTGCCGACCGAGGCAGGCGCGCGGGAGGAGGAGATTGCGCGCGCGGTGATCACCACCCTGGCCTGGTATGAAGACACGCTGCACGCCGTTCCTGCGTCTATTGGCTATGCCGGTCCTGGGGGTGCTGCGGCCGCCGCGGGGTCGCGCTGGCTGGGCTTTGTGGATCGGGCACCGCAGATCGAAGATCTGGTTACGGCGCCGGAGGCCGGCATCATGACGAGCATTCCGGCAGGCGTGGCCGCTGGAGTGATGGGGGCACTGGCTGGCTGATGAAAATTACGGTCAATCTCGCCAGCCAGCCTTACGTGGAGCTGCAGCCCATCTACCGACGGCTGCGCACGTGGATGGTGATCCTGGCTCTGACCGGCTGCGCACTGTGGTTTCTCTACCGCAGCGAGCGCGGGCAGGCGCAGGACGCGACGAATCGCGTGGCTACGGTGCAGCACCACGTGCAGCAGCTCGAGAACGAGGAGCAGAACTACAAGACGCTGATGGCTGAGCCGAAGAACGCCGCGATCCTCGAACAGTCGGATTTTCTGAACGGCCTCTTTCGGCACAAGGCGTTTTCCTGGACGGCAACGATGGAGGATCTGGAGAACGTGCTGCCCGGGGACGTGCAGGTGCTGAGCATCGAGCCGATCATCAGCAAGGACGGGCACGTCACCATCCATCTGCGCGTGACCGGCGCAAGAGACCGGGCGCTGGATCTGATCCGGAACCTGGAGCAGTCGCAGCACTTTGCCTCGCCGCGCCTGATGGCCGAAACGCTGGCCACCAACGGCAGCGGTCCGGCGGCTGCGATGCAGCCCATCAGCGCGACGAACCAGGTGAACTTCGATATCCTCGCCGATTACCGGCCGCTGCCGCTGCCAGCGAAAGCCGAAGCGGCGGAGGACGCTAAGCAAGGCGCGAAGACTCCGCAATTGAAGACGTCCCAGGGGAACCCAGCGGAAAAGAAGGCGCCACAGTCTCGCAATCGGCGGAAAGCGAAGCCTTCCGCGGCCGTTCGGGCCTCGCGCGGAGGGCGCTCGTGAACAGCGTTCGCAAATATCTGACCAAACTGAACCTGCACCTCGCAGCCCTGGCCGTGATTATCATCGTCGATGTCTTCCTGGGCGTGCGGTTCGCGCTGGCGTGGAGCGCGATCCGCTCTGACCAGTCGGGCGGTTTCGTGCAGCAGCAGATCCGTTATGGGCAACTTGTCGGGCAGATGCAGCACCTGAACGGGCTGCCGGAGCGGGTGCAGCAGGCGAACGTCGACGCGCAGAAATTCTACTCAGCCCGCGTCGCGCCTAATTACTCCACCATGGTGGCTCAGCTCGACGGAACCGCGGTAAAGGACCAGGTACGGCTGGCGCGCGATGAGTACGCGCAGGCGCAGGCCATCGACGGTCTCACCGAGGTGCAGATCGATGCCGGACTGAGCGGCCAGTACACCGACCTGATGCACTTCATCAACGACCTGGAGCGGGACAAGGACCACGCTTTCTTCGTCATCGAAAACATCGCCTTCACCGGGCAGCAGGGCGGTCTGGTGAATCTCCGGCTGCGTCTTATCACCTATTTACGCGCGGACGCTCCGGATTTACCGCCGCCCCCGCCGAACGCAGCGCCCGCGAGCGGAGGAACGCGATGAAGAGTGGCTTCGAAAATAAGCGAAGCGTCGCGATCTTCGCGGCGCTGCTGGTTGTAATGGCGGTTTTCCTGGTGCGTTTCGTCAAGGCAGTGTTTATCGGAAGCGCACCACCGCCAACCGCGATCGCCGCGCCCGCGGTACAGCGGCAGACCCCGCGACCAGGCAGCGCTGGTCCCGCCGCGCAGAAGCTGCCGTCGCTCCAGAATCTCGATCCCACGCTGCATCCGGAGTTGATGGCGGGCGCTGAGTCGCTGGAATACACCGGCGACGGGCGCAACATCTTCTCCATGTCGTCGGCACCGGTGCAACAGAAGATCGAGGCGGTGAAAGGCCCGGTCCGTCCCAACGGGAAGATGGTCGCGCAGGCGCCGCAGGGCCCGCCGCCACCACCTCCGATCAATCTCACTTTTTTTGGCTATGCAGCGGCGAATGGCGCGAAGAGAGCTTTCCTGCTGGACGGCGAGGACGTCTATATCGCCAGGGAAGGCGACGTGGTGGATCACCACTACAAGATTCTGCACATCAACCCCCTGTCGATTGAAGTGACAGACTTGCTCTACAACAACACCCAAACTCTGCCGCTGGTGCAGGGCTGATGATGTCTTCCTCTTTTCCCAATCCGCGCCGCGACGGCGAATCGGGCTTCATGCTGCTGGCGGCGATTTGCCTGATGGTTCTGCTGCTGATCAGCCTGGCGATTGCCGCGCCGAAAATGGCGCGGGCGATACAGCGGGACAAGGAGATGGAGGCGATCCAGCGCGGGGAGCAGTATCGGCTGGCGATTAAGAAGTATTACAAACAGTTCGGAGCATACCCCACTTCGGTGAAGCAATTGCTGAATACGAACAACATGCGATTCCTGCGCCAGGAGTACGCCGATCCGCTGACGGGCAAGGACGACTGGAAGCCGATCCTGTACGGGCAAGCGCACGTGCGGCCACTGGGCTTCTTTGGCAAGCCGCTTTCCGCGATAGGCGGCATCGCGGCATCCGGCGTCATGGGCGGGGGAATGACCGCTGGGATGTATGCCATCGAGCCGACTTCGACCGATGCAAATGGCAACCCCGTAAGCAGCGGCAGCGACAACACCGCAGGCACCACCGGGAACGACACTGGCGGCGCAATGGGTGGAGGCTTCGGTTCAAGCAACAGCTCCATGGGCGGCGACCTGTTCTCGAGTGGCCAGAACGGCAGCAGCTTCGGCACGCCCATAGGTGGACCCAGTCCAACGCCGGGCTTCGGTTCAACGACAAGCCCTGGCTCGACGGCAGGCTCGGGATTCGGCGGCACATCAGCCACAACATTCGGCGCAAACGGCATCGGACCGATTGTGGGCTTTACCCTGCCGATCAACAAAGGGTCGCTGATCGACTATATGGAGCAGGACCATTACAACAAGTGGGAGTTCAACTACGATCCCGCGGCGGACCAGTTGCAACAGGCGGTGAGCCTGCTGGGTGGCGGCGGGACGGCGATGAACAACTCCAGTCCCGCGACTACGGCAAACCCGTACGGCGGATCGAATCCCGGTACCAACGGCCCAAGCTCGATCTTCGGCGGATCGAATCCAGCAACCGGGACGTCAGGGAGCACGGGAACAACAAGCGGTAGCAATCCCTCCGGGTCGACGAATACCCCGCAGTCGCCGGACTCGAATCCCCAGTAGTAGCCGCGGGTTGTGAGCGATGGCAAAAGCAAAGGCCCACCTGGCGAGGCGGGCCTTTCTGTTTGCGCCAGTGAGCGCAGAGGGTTACACCTGGAAGGACGAGCCGCAGCCGCACGTGCTCTTCACGGTCGGATTATCGAACTTGAAACCGGCCGCTTCGAGCGTCTCAACGTAGTCCACCACGCAGCCGTTCAGGTACATCAGGGAAGTGGCATCGACAAAGACCTTCAGGCCATTGAAGGCGAAGACCTTGTCCATCATGCCGGCCTGGTTCTCGAAGGACATGGAGTACTGGAAGCCGGAGCAGCCGCCGCCCACGACGCCGATGCGCAGACCGGCGGGCAAAGGATCCTGGGTCGCCATGATCTCGCGGACCTTGTTCACTGCGTTGTCGGTCAGCCGGACCGGGGTGGCGGGCACGGCTTCCGGTGTGCCAGTGGTGGGAACGGCGCTGGTAGCCATCGTTGAAATCTCCTGGGGAAGAACTCCTCTCCTCTGAGTGTAACGCAGCGGGGAAGGCCCTTAACCTTTAATTAATTGGATGTTGTCTGGGCGGCCAAGGTCGCAGGATAACCACAGGAGGGGACCCTCCCGCATCAAAGGATTCTGTCTCACCGTAGTATTCTGAAGGAACGCGCCCGTAGCTCAGCTGGATAGAGCGGATGCCTCCGGAGCATCAGGTCGGGAGTTCGAATCTCTCCGGGCGCGCCAGATCTGTCATTATCGCGTTTCAGCAAAGTCCAGCAGCTATCCCTCCATGAATTCCAGGCTGGAGCTTCGCCGCCTGGTCCATGTTCTCCCATCTCGGTAATCCCGGCGTATACTTCGAGACCGCGGGATTGCTGGTTGCACGGAGGTCGCTCGCATGGGCCTGTCGAGTGTTCTGCTGCTTCTGTTCATCCTCACGGGCCGGGGCGATCCGGTCGCTGGGCCGATCCGAATTCTGGCCGACGCACCGCCAGCGCCGGTTGTTTCAGGAGAAATTTGGCTGATCGCCAATCGCTGGGGAGCCTATCCCGGCATTCTGGTGGCTACGATCGACCATGGCGATCTGCACGAGCGAAAGGGAATCGAGTTTCCGCGATATTGGGGGCAGGCCGACAATTACGAGGTCCTCGTCGCAATATCGAACAACCCTGGCACGCCGTCGCCGCCGCTCTACGAAGATGATGCATATATAACTATAATGTCGCAATTATTTGCGCGGGCTTTCAGGACTTTACCTCTCGCGGCCGTTTTCGCCGTGATCCTCGCACCAACTGGGAAGGAATTGGCGCGAAGCGCTTGAAACCCTGGGCCAACTGTCGGGCGATTCCCTGATCCTGCCGCCGCCAATGCGCCGGACGATTCGATTGGAGTCTCCCGACGGCAAGCCGCTGGCGAACGTTCAGGTGCTTCCCCTCATGTACGGGTCGAGCGGAAACCACTGCGGTGAGCCAGCCGGAATCGGCCTGGGCGACTTCAGGACAAACGGCCGAGGTGAAGTCTCATTCGTGGCGACCAATTCGTCGCTGGCCCTCATGATCGAACACGAATATTACGTTCCAGAGAGCGGAGGATTCGTGGCCGGTGCGCCCGTGATCGTCGGGGGCGGCCGCGATATCACGGTCAAGCTGTTGTGGAAGCTGCCCCAATATGATTACGTGGTCTGGATCCGTGGCTCCGATCATCGGCCTATCGCCGGCGCTCACTTCATGGGCTGTGCGAACGTCGCAGGCTGTGGCTACGGCGATTGCGGCCCCCTCCCCGGGGCAGCAGGGGCGGCAAGGTCCAACAAGACCGGCATGCTCCGCTTTCGCAGCGAGGACCTGCGCGACATGTCGACCCTCACACTTGTGAACGGCACAGGCGAGAAGCAAGACCTGACCGAGCTGGAGATGGACGAACTCCTGAGGACCCATCGACTTCATCTCGGTTGGTAGCCGAGACAGCGAGCGCCGGGCCAGGGAGCCGGGCACGGCAGATTTCCTGGCCGTCAGGTTCTCAGACGGAGCTCATGGAGCGCGCCACCCGCGCCACTTCCGCGATGTGCGCGGGACCGGTGCGGCAGCATCCGCCGATGGCCTGCGCTCCGGTGGCAAACCACTCGCGGGTCAGGCTGCCGAAGCGCGCTGTGTCGCTGGAGCCGTGCCAGGTGCGCGTGGCCGCGTCCCAGGTTTCGCCGGAATTGGGATAGACGATCACCGGCTTCCGGTTTCCCGCGCCGTACTGCGCTTCTCCGATCAGCTCCGTGACCAGCTCCGGAGCGGTGCAGTTGATGCCGATAGCAGCGACCTGGGGCGAGCCGGCCAGCAGCTCGGTGCAGGTGCGCAGCGGCTCACCATGCGCAACATGCGCGTTGTCGCGACAGGTGAAGGAAACCCAGGCCGAGAGCGACGGTAGCCTCGTGAGCGCGTGCAGGATCGCCTGTGCCTCCTTGAGCGACGGAATGGTTTCAAACGCGATACAGCCGGCGCCTGCCGCGGCCAGCGGGACCAGCCGCTCTGCATGAAATTCTGTCAATTCGTCGACGTCGATCGTGTAGCGGCCGTGATACTCCGCGCCATTGTGCAGGGCTGCGCCGAAGGGGCCGAGCGAGGCGGCGATCCAAACCGGGCGCGGATTCTCCCGGGCATACTGTGCGCGCGCCTGTCGTGCCAGCTCCAACGCGAGCCGCAGCACGCGATCTGCTTCGCTGGCATTTCGACCCAGTTCCCGGTATCCGCGCGCGGAAACCTGGTAGCTCGCGGTAGCGATGCAGTCCGCACCGGCGCGCAGATAGTCCAGGTGCACGCCGACAATCGCAGCCGGCGCGGAGTCCAGCACATGTGCCGACCACAGAGGACTGGAGAGGTCGAAGCCACGCCGTTCCAGCTCCGTAGCCATGCCTCCATCGAGCACCCGCACGCTGCGGAAATCGATTGGCTCATCTCGAATCACAGCGTTGACCCTCAGATCCTGGCTCCTCAGATGAACTGCGGCGTCTGGAATCGGCGAGACTCTGTACCAGCCATGCGGGCGCTGGCTGCGGCAACCTTTCCTGCCAACGCTGCACCTTTGATACACTCAAGAGGATAGCTGGCGCTGCCAACGAGGGCGATTCCAGGCGCTGCTCACGCCGGCTTCCTTCCACAACTTGTCGGGGAGTGGCTCAGCCTGGTAGAGCACCTGGT
>JASHRH010000038.1 GCA_030037475.1 Acidobacteriaceae bacterium | reverse complement strand
CCATGCCCGAACTCCCTGAAGTCGAAACCATTGCCACAGGCGTCCATCGGCGCCTTCATGGCGACACCATTCTCTCCGTCTGGTTCTCCCGTTACCGGGAGCCCTTCAAAACCTCGCCCGACGAAATGGCCGCGGCTCTCGCCAGTCGGCGCATCCGGCGCGTTCGCCGCGTCGGCAAACACATCGTCTTCGATCTGGACGCGCCCGTCGAGACCAGGGCCAGCTCGAAGGCGAAGCCATCCGCAGCGCCCCGCTCGCGCAATGCCGCGGCCGCCCCTGCTTCACTTCAGTGGGTCGTGCACCTCGGTATGTCTGGCCGTCTGCTCGTCGCCAGCCCTCGATCGCCCCAGCCGCCGCATACCCACGCTGTCCTGCATCTGGCTTCCGGCCGTGAGCTCCGCTTCGTCGATCCGCGCCGCTTCGGCAGGCTGGCTCTGGCATCGGAGGAGTTCCGGGGTCCCGGAACCGAACCGCTCACCATCTCCCGAGAGGATTTCATCGCGCTTTTTCGTGGGCGCAGGCTTTCCATCAAAGCCGCGCTGCTGAATCAGTCCCTGCTCCACGGCGTCGGCAACATCTATGCCGACGAAAGCCTCTTCCGTGCCCGAATCCGCCCCACCCATCGCGCTGGCCGGCTCACCCGCGAGCAACTGCAACGGCTCCACGCTGCTCTGCGCACGGTCCTCCAGGCAGCCATCCGCGCCGGCGGCTCATCGGTCTCCAATTACGTCGACGCCGACGGGAGTGCAGGCTTTTTCCAGATACAGCATTGCGTCTATGGCCGCGAGGGAGAGCCCTGCCGGGTCTGCGGAACGCCTATCCGGCGGATCGTCCTCGCCGGACGGGGGACGCACTTCTGTCCGCATTGCCAGAAATAGAGTTCCTTTCGCCATTTCTTATGAATTTCCGGAAGACGCTCCTGCCGTTCTATGTGAATCGGAAGGACCAGCGGTTCCTTTGCACCGTAAGCGGTTTATTTTGAATGAGTTTAAGAACGGTACGTCGATTGCACTGATCCAAGTGCCAGCGACGCACAGGCCTCCGTTAGAGAGGCCGCTGCGAGAAAGATTCCGGCCGCTGAGAGCATTGCCTTCTGATGGTTTTTGCCCCGGCCGGAAGAGACAAGTCCCGATCCATCTGGTGAAAGGACATTTCCAGGGGGGCCAGTGACTGGCCATTGAGAACAAAGGCCATCCGTCAAACGGATGGCCTTTTTCCGTGGCCCACCCAGGCGGCGAAGAGCTGCTCAGCATCGGGCTTTGGGGCTGGCCGCATCAAATTACTTGCCAGGGATTGCCTCTCGAGGTAGTATTGGACTTGCCCATCGAGCGGCTGACGCCATGCTGTAAACCGGCGAGGCTCGCCGCTATTCTCGAGAGTCTGGAATCGGCCCGGGTTTTTCCCGCTGCTGTTTGCGTGCTGGCGGAGAGTGAACCGGGGGCGAATGGTGAATCAAGGATCGGACGGCCATTTCATTGCGTTCCGTTGATCGACGTGGCATTCGGTTGCGCTTCTGTACGTCCCCGGAGCTCCCTGCGGGAAGTCCGGCGATGAGGGCGCGCGTGCTTCCGCTTTGCCGCAACATAAACTTTCCGGCTGCATCCACCGCGGCGCATCCGCGGCGCCTGAGCCGGAGCTGACATACATCTACGGTTCCCGAATCCCGGCAGGTGAAACGTCGCCGTTCTTCGGCAGTCTGCAAGTTGGCAGGCGCTGTGACGGCAGGAAGGGAAGAGGGGACTCGAGCCCATCGCACCAGGAAGTGCAAGCATGACAACAGAGCAGAACCAGCCTCAGCCGCCGGCGGATGACCAGCCTCAGGCTCAGGCTTCGAATCCGGCGCAGGCGCAAAATCAGGGACATGGCGGCCATCGCCGCCGCCGCCGCCGCAAGCGCAACAAGGGCGGCAGCGCCCACGCTCAGCAGCCGCAGGGCCAGCAGCCTCAGAATCAACAAGCGCAGCCCCAGCAGCACAAGCAGAAGCCGCCGAAACAGCCGCAGTCTTCCAGCCAGGGCCGCTTTTTCAGGAACAGCGGCAACGGCCAGCAGCAGGGCGGACAGGGTGGCGGACGCCGCCGCAATAAGCAGCGCCGCGAGCGCGTCTTCGTCGGTCCCATGGACCATAGTTATCGCACCGTCAACGGCAATGTCGCCGACGCGCCGCCGTCCACGATCGAATTCCGCAACGGCAATGTCAACGGCAACAGTTTCTACATGGAGTCTGCGAGCTGGGAGCCGGCGCCGCCGCCACCGATCCGCGAGGACGCGCCCACGCGCATCTTCTTCTTCATCGAGGATCTCTTCTTCTACGCGAAGATCAACGAGACGGCGCGCAAGCTCGGCGTCAAAGTGGCCTTCGTCAGGAACGAGCCCGACACCGTCGCCCGCATTCTCGACGCTCCGGACGAGGAGCGCCCGTCGCTGATCGTCTTCGATCTGAACAACGCCGGCGCTAAGCCGCTCACGCTCATCCCGAAGCTCAAGGCGAAACTGAAGCGGGGCACATCAGTCATCGGATTCCTCTCGCACCTGCAGGGCGACCTGAAGGCCAGGGCTCTCGAAGCCGGCTGCGACATGGTGATGCCGCGTAGTGCGTTCTCGCAGAACCTGCCCACGCTCCTGCGTCGCCACGGCCTCGACGAAGAGCAGCAGGAAATGGAATACGCAGAAGCCTGATCGCCGGGAGTTACCTCCCGGCGACGGGTCGCGTACTTTCGCTTGCGGAAATGCCGAACGCGCCGATACGGTAGGAAGCAGCGGGACCTCAGGGGTTCTCTCTGCCGGGAAACGCGATGACTCGCCGCGAACTCATTCTGAACATCCTTCAGCGCGCCCGCACTCAGGGCTTCCATTTACGCCCCTGGTACCAGAAGACCATCGAGCCGGAGTGGAAGGGCCTGGACCACGCGCTGGACACCCTCGAGCACGGCCATCGCTATTATGCCCTGCTGTTTTCCCACGAGTTCGCCTCGCACTTCTGGAAGAAGGGCACGCAGATCACTTTCCAGTTGCCTTCCCACGAGTACAACCGGCTCGATCGCAACGGGAACCTTATCACCGTCCAGCGAAAGCCCTTCACGCGCCGCACGTCGCGCTCCAACTCCAACAAAGTCTGGCAGTATCACATTGAGCAGATGTCCCTCTGGGAGGAGCCGCTGCGTTACATCCGCCGCTTCATTCTCAACGACGAACCGACCGGGAACGCCAGCGGGAATTCCGCTCCGGAGCCGCCCGCGAAAACGCGTGGCCTGATGCGCCGCCGCATTGACTGGTGCTGACCGGCCTGGTGCTGACCAGCGGCGCGGGCGCTTCGCATCCGCGCCGGACCCGCGGATTTCCTGCGCGTTTCCCGCAGCCTGCCCGCCATTGCTCCACCCCGCCGGAACTGCTATCCTCAGAAAAGTCTGCCAGGACGCACGCGCGCCCTTAGCTCAGTTGGATAGAGCGACTGACTACGAATCAGTAGGTCGGGAGTTCGAATCTCTCAGGGCGCGCCATCAAATTCAACAACTTTTGCAAGTTTCGCCGCTCTCTCTTCTCCGGTGCACCCCTCGCTGCATGTTCGCCCACGCCGCCGTTGCTCGCGCCGCGCATCTGCGCCAGTGCGGGAAGTTCCTGCTCCTAGCCTTCGCGTACATTGAGACAGTACGCAACTCCAGGGAGAATCGCTGTATGAGGCATCGGTGGGTTTGTATGATTTTCTCCGGATTGCTCGCCGCAGTCTCGGCACCGGCAGCCCAGACCTCGCCGTCTGCTCCGCCGCAGCTTCCGCCGCTCCGCCGCCATCCGGTCGTTGCGCTCACCTTCGACGATCTCCCGGCAGGCGGAGGTCTGCACCCCGGTTACACGCGCACCGGGATTGCCACGCAGCTCACCAGCGAGCTCCGCGCCGCCCATCTCAGGGGCGTTTATGGTTTTATGAACGGCGACGGCGTTGCCGACGATCCCGATATGCAACAGGCTCTGCGCGTCTGGCTCGCCGCCGGCATGAACATCGGCAACCACACGTGGTCGCACCCAGCGCTTTCCAGCGAAACTGCCGCGCAGTTCGAGCACAACATCGCCTTCAACGAACCGCTCCTGCGCCAGTATGCCGGCAAGCGCGACTGGCACTGGTTCCGCTTTCCCTATCTCGAAGAGGGCGCTACGCTCCAGCAGCGGAACGACGTTCGCGCCTGGCTGCACGCCCACGGATACCGCATCGCCGAAGTCACGCTGAATTTCAACGACGATGACTGGGACGATCCTTACGGCCGTTGTCTGGCTAAGGACGACACGGCCTCAATCGCGTGGCTCAGGCAGAGTTATATGGAGAATGCGGCAGAGTTCATCCGCCTGGGACGCGAAACGGAGCAACTGGCCTTCGGCCACGAGATTCCCGCCGTCCTGCTCCTGCACGAAACATCCTTCACCACGCTCATGCTGCCGAGCCTGCTGCACCTCCTGCGTCAGGAAGGCTTCCGCTTTGCTTCGCTGCCGAAGGTGGAGCACAATCCCGCTTACTCCCTGAATCCGAACATCGGGCTGCCCAACGGCGATTCGTTCCCTGACGCCTTTCTGGACGCCCACAAATCCGGCTACCCGTCCTTCAGGCCCGAGCCGGTACAGCGGCTCAACAGTATCTGCCAATAGCGCCTGCTCCGCCGACAACTTCCTTCACTCGGCAGCCAGAATCACTTCCAGGGTTCGCGGACCGTGGACGCCTCGGACGCGCGTCATTTCGATATCGGAGGTTGCCGAGGGCCCAGAGACAAAGGTCGTCGGCAATTTGGCGGTCAGGGCAAGCTTCTCCAGGGCTTCGGGCACGGTTTGGACAAGCTGCGATACATGGACAATACAGAGATGGTAGTCAGGGATGAGCGACAGGCGGCGCGGTCCCTGGGCGGGGACCGTCTGTAGTACGATCGTGCC
>JASHRH010000037.1 GCA_030037475.1 Acidobacteriaceae bacterium | reverse complement strand
AAGCGTGCTGCTCAGCTCGAACTGCTGCGTCATGGTAAAGCGTGGCAGCGTGAGGATTACTTTGCCGGCAGGCTTCAGCTTCCCGATCCACTGGCTCGCCATCGTGGCCGTGAAACGCTTCTCCAGGGCGGCCAGGCCGTCCTTCTGTTTCGGCAGCAGGACGACCATCGACAGATCGTTACCCTTGTACGGAAGCTCCAGCTCCCGGAAGGTGCCTCCATCGTAATAGGAATACTCGCCCGTCCGGTGCATCAGGGGCGTTTTCACCGTCTGTCTGGCGGAAAGGTAGAAGTCCTCGCTCGCGGTGACGCTTGCCTGAAAAGGGCTCAGCCAGGTTCCCTTGAAGTAGATCGCGTTGGTGAGCACCAGGCGAGTCGACGGCGTCAGCACACCCGGCCCAATCAGGTTCTCGATGCGGTTGTTGGTTTCCTGCGCCACCCACTGGTTGATTGTCCCGCGCACCGCCTCCGGTTGGTGCTCGAAGTCCACGCGGCGGAAGTCCGCGCCGTAGTCGGTCTGCATCAGTTTCAGATAATCGGGCAGGAAATTCGCGTCCTGCTCTGCCCACAGGGCATCAGTCACGCGCAGCTCGTACGCCTGGTGCGGCGCGTTCATGGCTTTCAGCAATGCGCCCATCGCCGGATGCAGCTGTTCCGGCGGCAGCGTCCAGTGGAACACTCGCTGCATCTCCATGGCCGTCTGGCCGCGCGCGCCGGCATAGGCCATCGCGAACGCAGTGGAAACGCTCTCCGGCGAGAAGAACAGGTTGCTAGGTTGCGTGCTCAGGCGACCATAAAGATCCACAGCGAAGGCGTTGTTACCGGAGGCAAGGGCGGCTTCGTCCGCAGCCGGAGCCGATGTCTGCGCGACCAGTACAGCAGGGCAAAGGAAAACGCCGAAAACGGCAGTAAGCACAAATTTCATAGGGTTCCTTCCCGGCATCCGCGCAGGGCGCTCGTAATTCACAAAGAATTTACGCCGTTCCCAGGAGTTTTGTCTGTGATCTGCCACGAAGGTTTCGCCAAACGGTCAGAGATGCGCTTCGAGTCTCTTGACCACCCAGGCCTTTGCTGCTCGCACCGCCTCCGCCGGTCCATCCCCCTGCACCAGCCGGCACAGCAGGGCCGAGGAAAAGGCGCACCCCGTCCCATGCTCGCCGTGGATACCGCGCGCCTCGACACGCTTGCCGGGAAACCAGGTTTCCCGGCCTCCATCCTCCAGCAGGTAATCGTCCGGCGGATCGAGATGGCCACCGGTGACCACGACATTCAAACCAGCTTCCCCCGATTCGGCCGCAGTCAGTTCCTGAAGTAACCGAGCCTGGGCTGGCACGGCAGCTTGATCGGCCACTGGCTTGCCAGTCAGTACGGCCAACTCATCCAGGTTTGGCGTGACCCAGCCGACCAGGGGCAGCAGATCGGCCCGCAGTTTTTCCACAGCCTGCGCCTCCAGCAGGGCCGCGCCGGAGCTGGACCGTAGTACCGGATCGAGCACTATCCGGTTGCGGTCGATCCTGACTCTCCGGAGAAAGGCCGCCACCTCGCGGACCACTTCGGACGTGGCGAGCATCCCGATTTTGACCCCAGCGAGCGGCAGGTCAGTTAAACAATCGAGGGTGTGGCGGAGCAGGTCGCCACGAACCGGCTCGACAGATGCCACACCGCGCGTGGACTGGACGGTCAGTGCGGTAATGGCTGAGACACCGTAAAACCCATGATTCCAAAAGGCTTGTAGATCAGCCGTGATGCCGGCGCCCGAAGAGGGATCGAAGCCGGCCACTGTCAGCAGCTCGGGCTGCGCTGGGTTTACAGGCAACCCCGCGCCGTGGGCGGAATCTACTCCGGTTTCGGCTTGGGCAGCACGCGTCCCCATGCCAGACATCGTATCGTGCAGACCCTACTTGCCGCTGGGCGGCCGCGCTGTTGCAGGGAAGGTCGATACAGGAAAAGGTAACCCTTTCAGCCGCCGGAGAGCTACCACAAATCTAACGGGATCGCAAGGGGAGGAAGTGAAATAAATGATTCGTTTTGTTTGACTTAGCTATACCAGATTCTTACAATTTTTGAAGGAGGATTATGCACGCTGTCCGACGATCCGATAACGCGAAGCGTCCTCGCCGCAGATATACGATTGCCGGTGCTCTGCTTGCGATTTTGGCAGGCATCGCCAGCGCCCAAACAGCTTCCCCGGTCGACCAGGTTCACGCCCGCCCTGCAGGTCATCACCGCCACTGGTACGAGTTCGGCATCGCTTCCTGGTACGGGAAGTTCTTCCAGGGGCGCACCACCGCCAGCGGCGAACCCTACAACCAGAATGCCATGACCTGCGCGCAGCGGAATCTGCCGCTGGGGTCGCTGGTCCGCGTCACCAATCTCCGGAACAATCGCTCGGTCATCGTCCGCGTGAATGACCGCGGCCCGGTGCCGCAGGACCGCGTTATCGATCTTTCCCGCGCTGCGGCCGAGAGGCTGGGTTTCAGCCAAAAAGGCCTGGCGCCCGTGAAAGTCGAGCTGATCCAGGCCGGTTCCGAGCGGCCCACCGAAGTGGCGGAGCTGAATCAGCTTTCCGACAGCCGCTGATCTGGCCGAAATCCCCTCCGAATCCTGAAATCCTGTGCCGCACCGGCGCAAACCGACCGTTTGGTTTTTAGGATTCGGAGACGGTCTGCCTGGCCGATCCGGATTTTCACTGGGTGCTGCTCCCGGCATGTGCCACCATGGAAGACATGGAGCCAGGACTGGACCCGAGGCTGATCGTCGCTCTGGATTTTCCTGAGGCTGCACCCGCGCTCGACCTGGCGGACCGGCTCGCCGGCCGCTGCCAGTGGTTCAAGGTCGGCCTTGAGCTTTACCTGGCCGAGGGTAATGCTGTCCTTCATGAGTTGCGGCGGCGGGGGCTCTCGGTCTTTCTGGACCTGAAGCTGCACGATATTCCGAATACTGTCTCCCGGGCGGTGCGCTCAGTGGCGGAAACCGGAGTCGGGCTGCTGACGGTCCACGCCTCGGGCGGCCCGGCGATGCTGGCTGCTGCAACGGAAGCCGCCGAAGCTATACCGCACGGCCCGCGACTCCTGGCCGTCACAGTGCTTACCAGCATGGATCAGGCACAACTCGCGGCAACGGGCGTGGTTGGCTCCCCGGAGGAGCAGGTGCTGCGCCTTGCGGAGATGGCGGCGGGTGCCGGAATCTCAGGATTTGTCGCCAGCGCCGAAGAAACGGCGGCCCTGCGGCAGAAGCTGCCTTCAGCAACCCTCGTTATTCCCGGCATTCGCCCGGCCGGGGCAGCGACCAGCGACCAAAGGCGGACCGCAACCCCGGCGGCGGCGCTGGCCGCCGGAGCCGATTACCTCGTGGTCGGACGCCCGATTACCCAGGCTGCCGATCCCGCCGCGGCCGCCCTGGCGATTCTCGAGGAGATGCGGGGAGTTCCAGCGCGCTGAGCCTGGCCGCTTTCTCAGCGATGAGAGGTCTCAACTCTTCCACTTGATGTTGCAGCCGATGCTCGGTTTCTGATCCGGCGAGACCGGGCGTCCGGCGACCAGCGCGTTCATCGCCGCGCAGAGATCCTTGCCAGTCACAGGAATGTTGTTTCCGGGACGGCTGCTGTCGAGTTGACCGCGATAGACCAGCTTCCGCTGCCCATCGAAGAGGAAGAAGTCCGGCGTACAGGTGGCATCGTAGGCGCGGGCGGCTTCCTGAGTCTCGTCGTAGAGATACGGGAAGACGAAGCCGACGCGCTTCGCCTGCGCAGCCAGGCCGTCGGGCGAATCGTCCGGATAATTGTCCGCGTCGTTGGAACTGATGGCCACGATGCCAATGCCGGATTTCTGATAATCCCGGCCCAGCCGCGCCAGTTCCTGCTCCACGTGCTTCACAAACGGGCAGTGCGTGCAGATGAACATAACCAACAGGCCCCTGGGGCCGGTGAGCGATTCCACGCTGTGGGCCTTGCCGTCACAAACGTCTTTCAGGGAAAAAGCCGGCGCGGGCGTGCCCAGCGCGAGCATGGCCGATTCCGTAGCTGCCATGAGAAAACCCTCCCATTCCAGATTAGAGCAACGAGGCAGGCCGCTGGTCGCAGGGAGCCTTGCCGCCGCCGCCGGCCCGGCACCGCGAGCCAGGAATTTCTCTGCAAATTGTCTTCCTTTCCCGCCCGCTTCCTGCGATACTTGATCGTGCCCGCCTGGTTCGTCCAGCACACAAAATCCAGCAAGGTGACGCAGGAATGTCCGCGAAGTACATTTTTGTGACCGGTGGAGTTGTGTCCAGCCTCGGCAAGGGTCTTGCCGCCGCCTCCATCGGATGCCTCCTCGAAAGTCGCGGTCTCACCGTCAATCTCATGAAGTTCGACCCGTACCTGAACGTCGACCCAGGCACCATGTCGCCGTTCCAGCACGGCGAAGTCTTTGTCACCGACGACGGCGCGGAAACCGACCTCGACCTCGGCCACTATGAGCGCTTCACCCACGCCAAACTCTCGCGCGCCAATAACTGGACCACCGGCCGCATCTACGAGCAGATCATCACCAGGGAGCGCCGCGGCGATTACCTCGGCAAAACCGTCCAGGTCATCCCCCACGTCACCAACGAAATCAAGAGCGCCATGCGCAAGGTGGCGTCGGAAGACTCCGTCACCATCATCGAAATCGGCGGCACCGTCGGCGACATCGAATCCCTCCCGTTCCTCGAGGCCATCCGCCAGATGCGTCAGGAACTCGGCCGCGAAAACACGGTCTTCGTCCACGTCACGCTCGTTCCCTGGATCAGCGCCGCTCAGGAATTGAAGACGAAACCCACGCAGCATTCCGTGAAGGAGATGCTCTCGATCGGAATCCAGCCCGACATTCTGCTCTGCCGCACCGATCGCCATCTTTCCCGCGAGGTCAAGAGCAAGATCGCTCTCTTCTGCAACCTCGAGGATCAGGCGGTCATCACCGCCCGTGACGTCGATTCGATCTATGAAGTCCCGCTGACGTTCGCGCGGGAAGGCGTCGATCGCCTCGCCCTGAAGTACCTCCACGTCGACGCGCCGGAACCGGACCTGACGAAGTGGACTGATCTCGTCCATCGCTGTTACAACCCGCGCGACGAGGTCTCCATCGCCATCTGCGGCAAGTACGTCGAATACGAGGACAGCTACAAGTCGCTCAAGGAAGCCCTCGTGCATGGTGCGCTTGCCCTGAACCTCAAGCTCAACGTCACCTGGATCGAAGCCGAGGGCCTCGAAGATCCCAGCTATGAAGCGCAGCTCCGCGGCTACGACGGCATCCTTGTTCCCGGCGGCTTCGGGAAGCGCGGCATCGAAGGCATGCTGAACGCCATCCGCTACGCTCGCGAGCGCCAGGTTCCTTACTTCGGGATCTGCCTCGGCATGCAAACCGCCTGCATCGAGTACGCGCGCAACGTCTGCACGCTCCAGGGCGCCAACTCCAGCGAGTTCGATCCCGCCACGCCGCACCGCGTCATCTACAAGCTGCGCGAGCTCACCGGTGTTGAGGAAATGGGAGGGACGATGCGTTTGGGAGCATGGACCTGCCTGCTCCAGCCCGGATCCCTCGCCGCGAAAGCGTACGGCAAAACCGAAATCTCAGAACGTCACCGTCACCGTTACGAATTCAATCGCGAATATGAGGCGTTGCTCACCGGCGCCGGCCTCCAGATTACCGGAACCACTCCCGACGGCACCTACGTCGAGATCGTTGAGATCCCCGGCCATCCCTTCTTCCTCGGCTGCCAGTTCCACCCCGAATTCAAGTCGAAGCCCCTCGAGCCGCACCCGATTTTCGCCGCCTTCGTGAAAGCCAGCTACGAGAACCGCCTGAGGTCGAAGCGCGAAGAACCGACGAAAGCCGAACCTGTCCGCAGCTGAACCTGAGATCTGCGCTCTGAGATCTGTGCTCTGTTGTGACCCCGCTCACTGACAGCCTTCAGCCGTCTGCGCTATCGCTGGCCCATGGACTATTTGAATCGCGCCTGCCTCGACGCTGTCTCCGGCGACACTTTCCGCGCCACACAGCCTTATCCCTGGACGAATCTGGAGAGCAGTCTCACGCCCGAAGGCTACGAAGCCCTTCGCCAGACCATGCCCGACACCTCGCAGGCCGACAAACAGGTTGGCGTCAGGCGCGGCTACGGCCAGGCGCCGCATGATCGCTATCTGCTCCACTATCGCCCCGGCATCAGCATCTCGCAGCCTTGGAAGGAATTCCTCGCCGAGCTGAACGGCCCTGTGTATCAGGACTTTCTCCGCCGCATCCTCGGCCCGCACGACTTCATTCCCACCTTCGAGTGGTACTACGCCTGGCAGGGCTGCGCGGTCTCGCCGCACTGCGACGCCGCCCGCAAGCTGGCCACGCACATCTTCTACTTCAATACCGAGCAGGACTGGAAAGCGAGCTGGGGCGGCCAGATTCTCATCCTCGACAGCGAGCGGCGCTTTCCCACGCACTCCGCTCCGCAGTTTGATGACCTCAAAATCGCCGCAGCCCTCGAGCCGCGCGGCAATGGCAGCCTGCTCTTCCGGCGCACGCCGCACTCCTGGCACGGCGTTCGCCCGCTCCAGTGCCCGGAAGGCAGCTTGCGCCGGCTGTTCATCATTACGGTCAACGTGCCCAGCTTCCAGGTCTGGTGGCGACGCATGCGCGGCAAGGATCCCGACGGCTTCCGCCTCGAAGCGGCGTAAGGCCGGGGATTTGGATTATCCGGGGTTTGTCTTGAAGGGGCACGGCTTCAGCCGTGCCGGAAAAGACCGGGAAAGGATCCGGGCTTCAGCCCCTGAGAGCCATTCCGCTATACCGTAAACCGTAACCCCTATACGCTATTGTTGTGAGTTCTGAATTCGAAATCGGCCCCATCCGCGTCGGCAACGGAAGCCTCTTTCTCATCGCTGGCCCCTGCGTCATCGAGAGCGAGGCCCACATCCGCACCATGGCCGACTCGATTCAGCGCATCGCCGCAGACCTGAGCATCCCTTACATCTTCAAAGCCTCCTTCGATAAGGCCAATCGCACCTCTGTCTCCAGCTTCCGTGGTCCCGGCCTCCGCGAAGGCACGGCCATCCTGCGCCGCCTCGCCGAATCCACCGGCCTGCCCGTTCTCACCGACGTCCACGAGCCGGCGCAGTGCGAAGTCGCCGCCGAAGGCGCGGATGTTCTGCAGATTCCGGCGTTTCTCTGCCGCCAGACCGATCTGCTGATCGCCGCTGCCCGCACCGGCCGCGCCATCAACGTCAAGAAAGGCCAGTTCGTCGCGCCCTGGGACATGCGCCACGCCGTTGAGAAAGCCGCTTCCACCGGCAACCTGCGGGTCTTCCTCACCGAGC
>JASHRH010000006.1 GCA_030037475.1 Acidobacteriaceae bacterium | reverse complement strand
CGCGACGAGCGGTCGCGGGAAATCCTGCGCGAGTTCGCGCGGCTGAACTCGGACGATCCGCGCGAAGCGGTGTGGGCGAAGGTGTAATGACGACCGAACCCGACCGCAACCAGCACATTGCGACGCAGCTGATGAACGCGGCCATGACCTATGCACGGCTTATCCTGCGCCGCTACGGCGAGATTGGCCCGTTCGGTTTCTCGATGAGTCCCGAGGGCGAGATCGCGCGCGTGGTGCTGGAGATTCCGCGGCTGCCCCACGATCCGGCGCGGCAGTGGAAGCTGCTGGCCGAGCATGTGGCGGAGCGCGCCCGCAGAGGCAAGCTGCAGGCGGTCGCGATCGGCGTCAACGTCAGCCTGGCGGAGCCGTCGGCGGAAGGCTATGTGGACGCCGTGGACATGACCATCGAAGCCGCCAGCGGCTATGCGATTCAGGTGACGGTGCCGTACCGGATCTACGGAGGTTACCTGTGGACCCTGATCCCACGGCGCATTGCCGTGGGGAAGCCGACGATGGAGCAGGAAAGAAGCTCGCAGATTTTCCAGGTATGAAGGGGTTGATGGATGGGCTTCATCTTCGAATGGGATTCGCGAAAAGACCGGGCGAACAGAAAGAAGCACGGCGTAAGCTTCGAGGAGGCAAGGACGATCTTCAGCGACGAAAACGAGCTCATGATTCCCGACCCCGATCACAGCGATAATGAGGAAAGGTTCATCAGCATCGGTCTTTCGAGTGCAGAACGGCTGTTGCTAGTCGTATATACAGAGCATGAGAACAGAATTCGGCTTATCAGCGCACGGAACGCCACTCGGCGTGAGCAGAGGCAATATGAAGAAGGCAGGTAGGGTCAGCAGAAATGGAATGAGAAAAGAGTACGATTTCTCCGGCGGTCTCCGGGGGAAACACGCGTCTCGATACGCGGAGGGAACAACGGTTGTGCTTCTGGACTCAGAAAATCCGGAGCATTCTTCCGCTTCCACGGCCCGCGACAGCCAGATTACGGAACTGGCTGGAAAACATTTGCTCATCTCTCAGCTAACCGCGGGTGGACTCGAGGTTGCCGTACCGGTAAGAGACAGGGGTGTTGACCTGGTCGCCTACCTGGACAGAGGGAACCCCCCGGATGACTTTGTTGCCTGCCCCATCCAGGTGAAATCGAGCACGGGCGAAGGGTTCAGCCTCGACAGGAAATATGAAAAGGTTCCCAATCTCATCCTCGCTTACGTGTGGCACGTCGGAAGACCGGCAGCTTTCAGCGTCTATGCACTGAGCTATGCCGAGGCGCTCGAAGTCCTTCGGCGCAAAGGGCACACCAAGGCATCCTGCTGGAAAAAGGGCTACTGGAATATTTCGAAGGCCGATAAACAACTCGTTCAACTGCTTGGACGATACAAAATGACGCCACAGAAATGGGCCGATAAAGTCGCTTCCGTATTGAGAGAAACTCCTCGCGAACGGACCGCCTGATTATGCCCACCAAACGGAAATCCAAAGGCGCGTACATGATCTCGGCGGTCGCCGAGATGTACGACATCCATCCGCAGACGCTGCGCCTCTACGAGCGCGAGGGATTGCTGAAGCCGTCGCGCACCGAGGGCAACACGCGCCTGTATACCGATGAGGACCTGGAGCGGCTGGAGTTCATCCTGAACCTGGCGCGCGACCTCGGCGTGAATATCGCCGGCATCGCCATCATCCTCCAGATGCGGGAGCGCATGGAAGCCATGAACCGGCAGATGCAGGACTTCGTGGAATACGTGCGCACCGAGATGCTGTCGCGCATGCAGAAGGTGGGCGAGCCCAGCGCGGCGATGGTGCCACTGCGGCGGCCGGTCATCGTGCCGGATGAGAAGAGCCGCAAGTAAGCGCCGGCATCACGCCCGCTTCCGGAATGGCTCCGCGTGAACGATGCCGGCGCCCTCGCGAATGGTCAGAATCTGGTCGGCCGGTACGTTCGTCAGGCGCGTGACCGCGCCGCTGGGCCAGTGAATCTCGATGACATTCGCCTTGGTTGAACTTCCCAGCCCGAAGGTCAGCAGCAGCTCACTGGACGATAAATAGCTCGATCCGCTGGTCAGCATCTGCTTCTGCGACGTGGTGTTCGACCGCACCCAGACCACCGATCCAATGCCATCGCGATTGGATTTCGCGCCGACCAGCTTGATGCGCAGCGCGTGATTCGTCGCGCCCTCGTTCTCGAAGAGCTGCGCGGGACCGCCGTTGGTGGTGATGACGATGTCGGGTGCACCGTCGTTGTTGATGTCGCCGTAGGCCGCGCCCCGCTCCACCCGCGGCGCGTCGAAGGCTGATCCCATCTGCGGGGCGACATCCACGAAGTTCCTGCCGTCGAGATTGTGGTAGAGGTGCGGTGGCTCGGCGTATTTCACGCGGCGCTGGATCATCTCGATCGATGGATCCAGATGCCCGTCGGCGACGAAGATGTCCGGCCAGCCGTCAAGATCGTAGTCAAAGAAGAAGCAGCCGAAGCCGAGCGTGAGCAGGCTGGTGCGGCCGATGGCCGAAGTGGGCGCCATGTCGACAAACAGGCCGTTCTCCTGGTTCTGATAGAGCGCGATCATCTGGTTGGAAAAATTCGTGATCACGAGACTCGGGTAGCCGGACTGGTTGTAGTCGGCAGCGGCGATGCCCATGCCCGCGCGCGCTACGCCGTCTTCGCTGTAGGCGATGCCTTCGGGAATCCCCTTTTCCGTGAATGTGCCGTTGCGATTGTTGATGTAGAGCTTGTTCGGCTCCGTGTCATTGCTCACCGCGATGTCGGGCCAGCCGTCCTGGTTGGCGTCGAGAATGGCGATGCCGAGGCTCTTCGAGGTCGGATCATAGAGGCCGGTCTGCTTCGTCTCGTCGGTGAACGTGCCGTTGCCGTTGTTGTGCCACAGCTCCAGCGAGGCGCCCTTATACGATTCCGGTGTGCAATAGGACTTGTGAACACCGTCCATGGTGCAGTAGAGGTCGTTCTGCGGCGACCATTGCACGTAATTCGCCACCAGCAGGTCGAGGCGTCCGTCGCGGTCGATATCCACCCAGGCGGCGCTGGTGCTCAGCCCGGAAGTGCCCGACTTTTCGAGGCCGGCCTGCTTCGTTACATCGGTGAACGTTCCGTTGCCATTGTTGCGGAACAGGTGGTTCCCGCCATAGGCGGTCACGAAGAGGTCGTCGTAGCCGTTGTTCAGGTAATCGCCGACAGCAACGCCAAATCCGTACACAGGAATGGCGAGGCCAGCCTGCTTCGTCACGTCGGTGAACGTGCCGTCGTGGTTGTTGCGGTAGAGCGAGGGCGTGGTCGCGCTGCCGGGATGCCCGGGCCAGCGCGTGCCGTTCACGAAGAAGATATCCTGCCAGCCATCGTTGTTGTAATCGATGAAGGCGACGCCTGGGCCGAGCGTTTCCGGCAGATACTTTTTGCCGAAGGCGCCATTGTTATGGACAAAGTGGATGCCGGCGGAGCGCGTGATGTCGGCGAAGTGAATCTGCTCGGGGGGAGCGGAGGGTTTCGGAGCCGATCCTGCGGCGGCGAGCACCGTCAGCCCGGCCAGGGCAAGCACGGCAGCGGGAACGAGCGCGGCGCGGGGGGCTTTCAACGACCACCCCCTGATGATCGCGGGAGAACGACGTTTGACTCCGGACCGTCATTAGCGTTAGCTTCGCTGAGCGGCACGGAATCGTGCTCGTGGATGGGCTGGCGCTCCAGATTGTCGAATGGATGCTTCGCGCGGTAGGGACCGGTCAGCGTCTGCGCCGCTTCGTCCTCCTTGAAGCGCATGTATCGCCCCTCGTACGCCGCGGACATCTTGTCGTCGCCGAGGCCGGTGGAACAAAGCATCAGGTTGTAATTCGCCTCCAGATCTTCAGGATCGATAGCGATGGCCTTGAGGAACTGATCGCGCGCCAGTGCATACTGCCGCTCGAGAAAATACACGCGGCCTAAGTCGTTGCGCACGACGCGATCGTACGGATACTGTGCGATGACGAGACGGAACTGCGCTATGGCTCCCGCATAGTCGCCCTGCTGGCGAAGAACGCGGCCCAGAAAGTAATGCGTTCGCGCGAGGTTCGGCGCAAGCACGAGTGCTTTGTTGAGCGCCACGGCCGCGCCCGCAAGGTTCCCCTCCTGCAGGCGCACGCGCCCGATGTTCACCCAGCCATCCGGATTCGCCGGATCGCATTGCGTAGCGCGATCGAAGGCCATCTCCGCGGCCTTCAGGTCACCCTGCAAAAAGAGGCCGATCCCATAGTCGTTCCAGCGATGCCAGTCGGCCTTCCCGGTCGTCGCCTGCGCCGCAGGCAGCGGCGAGCGTGGCGGCAGCACGGTCAGCTCCGCCGTGGACTGGGCCATGACGACGATGGGCAGGTTGGGAATGTCCTTGATTTTGCCGGAGACATCCGCGGTGCTCGCGGTGAAGGCCATCTTCCGGTCGTCGTAGCCCGGCGTTACGTCGTGCAGGCCGGTGCTGAGAAATTTTCCGGCGAAGGAGAACTGTGTGTTGATCCAGGCGAATTTCCGGTAATTCAAGCGCGCCACCAGATGAATGTGCCCGCGCGCGTCATTTGGAATGCGCAGCCGGAAGTGGACGGTGTCTGCCGCGCCGGGCGGGATCAGGTGGACGTAGACGGTCGCACGATCGGCCCAGGCATTGCGCTTGTTGGTAGGGTTGCCGTGCGCGTCGATGGCGAGCCCGCGGTAGAACTCCGCGCCGGGATCGACGGGGCCCTTGCCATGGTCTTCCACCATCCCGCTCCAGAAGAGGACCTTGCCCTGATCATTGGTGGCCTTCAGTTCCAGCCAGCAATCGAAGGCGTCCACGGTGCCGCCAGGGAAAAAATGGCCGACGCCGATTGTGCGGACCACGACATCCACGCGGACCGTTTCGCCGGGCACGACCGACCCCTGCACGCGATTCAGCGGCGCAGTCACGGGAGCCACGTTGACCTCGCCGGTCATGCCGGTGACATGCTGCTCCGCCTCTTCGCCCACGGCAAAGGTCGTTTCCGCCTGCATCGGCGCAGCAGACGCCTCCTGGATGACGTGGTTCCCGCCCGTCTCCGGCGAAACCGCGAAGATGTCCACGCTGACCTGGTGATCCTGCAGGAAGCGCTCGGTGTCACCAAGCTGCTTCTTGTCCTTGTTGACGAACGGCAGCGCGGTGTTGGCCGCGATGAAGCGATGCGAGTTGATGAAGCCGTTGACTTCTCCGGCG
>JASHRH010000361.1 GCA_030037475.1 Acidobacteriaceae bacterium | reverse complement strand
GTTCGCATCGCTTTCCCGGATGACGAAACCCGTTTCGCCGGTCGCGGGGATCTCCGCACGCTGGATTTCCGCGATGCGTACCAGCGGCGGAGCCTCGCTGTCCATAGCGGCGAGGAAATCGTCGATGGCCGCAGGAGGGCCCTCGATCTCGATGAAGACACCGCGCGGCGAATTGAGCACGAACCCAGCCAGCCCGTGGCGGCGTGCCAGGCTGTAAATCCACGGGCGAAAACCGACGCCCTGAACGACGCCGCGAATGCGCAACTGGCAGCGGATTGTGGCGGGAACGGAGATGGCCGCAGGTCCCCCGGGGAGCATTATCGGGCACGAACGCCCCAGGGAATTGTGACGGATGCCGCAGACGGCAATCTCAGGCTTTGACGAACTCCAGTTCGAGTGTGATAGAGACTTCCTCGCCGACAAGCACTCCCCCGGTTTCGAGGGCCGCATTCCAGGAAAGGCCGAAATCTTTGCGATTGATCTTTGTCGTTGCCGAGACGCCGATCCGGACGTTGCCCCAGGGATCCTTCACCGGCGGCGTCGGTCCTTCGACGTCAAACTCGATTTCTTTTGTCGCGCCATGCATCGACAGCGGTCCTGCAACGGTCAGGCCCCCGGCCGCCCGGCGAGCTACTCGCGAAGACCGGAAGGTGAACGTCGGATACTTCTCCGCGTCGAAGAAGTCGGCGCTCTTCAGGTGCGTGTCGCGCTGAGAGTCGCGCGTGTCGATGCTGGCGGCGTCGATGGTCGCTTCCACCCGCGACTGCGCGGGATCACTCTCGTTGTAGGTGAGCGAACCGGTGACCCCGGTGAACTGGCCGCGGACGCTGGAGATCATCATGTGCTTCACGCGAAACTCGGCAATCGAATGAACCGGGTCGATGTTCCAGGTGGACGCGGTGGTAGCCTCTTGGGTGCTGCTCATGGAATTCTCCTTCTGCGGATTGGATTCACATTGGGAATCGACGCGCTTTGCCCGTCGATTCGGCAGGCAGGCACGTCCGGAGCGGTTATCCGGCTGCATGGGCCTTCGTCTTCTAAGAGATGACTGTGGCGATGGTTCGTTGCAGAAATTGTGTGGAGCGAGCTGGACGGGAGGGCCAGCAGGAAGCGACCTCAGGCATTTTCCAGCACAACCAACTGATCCCCGGGCTCGATGCCGCACTGCTCGATCTGACCGGGAGCCAGCTCGAGAACGTTCTGAACCTTCAGGCTGACGCTGGTCAGCCGCCAGGGACGCAGCCGTGGCCACACTTTGACCACGCGCAATTGCCGGTCAAGCCCCACCACATCGATGGCAAAGCGCATGAACATGGTGTGCACGCCGGAGGACGGGCGGATCAGGATCCCTGAGCCGGGTTCCAGAGATTTCTTGCCCATCAGGCCGAGAAACCTCGTGGGCGATGTGTTCGCCAACCCAATGCGGGAGCCGATGGTGACGGATTTCTGTGGGATGCTGACGGTGAGCTGCTTCATGGGGGAGCACAACGCCCGCCGGGAACGGCGGAGGCGTGGGCGAACGGCCGGCTGCGGCGTCAATGACGTGCGCTGACGCCGCACCGGGCAGGAATGCGCGGCAGGATTCGCCTTTCTGGCGACCGAAGAGAAAAAGCGCGATCCAGCGGACACCGGCGCAAAGTGCCGCCGGTGCTCCCGCCGCTTTCACCTTCTTCCGGTATGCGGCAGCAGGGTCGAACTAGGCGGATCTATTCTTCCGGCGCATGACGATGATGCCGAGGACGATCACGGCCAGGACGATTGCCACGATTTGAACAAGATGACCACCGGTCACAGGGGAACTCCTTTCGCGCCACCCGTATACCGGGCAGCGGATGCAGTTAGTGGAAGGATCTCATGATGCTGAGTATGGCTGGTCCCAGCAACACGATAAACAGACAGGGAAAAATGAATAATACCAGCGGAAAAAGAATTTTCACCTTGGTTTTTGCAGCCGCCTCCTCGGCGCGGTGCCGGCGCTCGGTCCGGATTTCCTCCGAATAACGGCTGAGAGCGCGCACAATAGGAGTTCCGAAGCGGTCGGTCTGCTGCAGCATGGTGACCAGGGCGATGAATTCAGGCAGCTTGGTGCGGTCGGCAAGACCCTGCCACGCCTCCAGGCGGGGCTTGCCGGCGCGCTGCTCAAGGTTGATCACATTGAATTCCTCGTTGATATCCGGATAGCTGATAGCCAGTTCCTGGCCGACGCGCAGCAGGGCCTGGTCGAGGCCAAGACCAGCTTCAACGCAGATCACCAGGAGGTCAATAGCGTCGGGTATTCCCTTCCGAATGCGCTTCTGCCGTTTCTTGACGGCGCGCGTCAGCCAGATATCCGGAAGCAGATAACCCAGGGCGGCGAGCGAGAGGCACCAGAAGGCGGTGTTCTCCGGAATGAAGGTGCCCGCCACGATGCCGCCCAGCGGCATCATGAATCGCGCGAGGAAATAGACATCGAGCTTGCTGCCTCCTTTCAGGCCGGCGCTGACGAAGCGCTGGCGGAGCTTTTCGTCCTCGGAGAGCCCGAGGCGCGCACGGAAACTCCTCGCCAGGGCGAGAATCTTCTCCATGACGATCTCTTTGCTGCGAATGGTGCGCCGGTCGGGCCGAGTGCTGGTCACCACATCGAGCATCCGGCGGGCTTCGCCGGAGGGCCGCAGCAGCCAGGGAGCGGCGACCAGCGCAAACCCCAGCAGGATGGCGATGGCCAGCGCGATGAAAAAGGCGATTTGGACAGTCATCCTCGGCTCCTAGACATCGATCGAATTGATAATGCGGTTGATGAAGAAGCCGCCCAGGACGATCATAATGATGCCTGCGTACATCATCTTCTCGCCGGTCGGGTCGTGAATCAGCCCGCTCGAGTAGCCGGGATCCATTAAATTGATCAGCAGCAGCATGGCCACGGGCAGGAGCGTCAGAATCCAGCCGGTGAGGCGGCCCTGGGCGGTTTGGGTGCGGATCTCGCCGCGGATGCGCTGCCGCTCGCGGATCACGAAAACGGTGCGGTCGAGGATCTCCACAAGATTGCCGCCGGTTTCCCGCTGGACGATGATGCCGGTCACCAGCACGCGAAGATCCTGGGAGGGAACGCGATCCAGCATCAGCAGCAGCGCGTCGCGCAGCGGCATTCCGAAGTTCTGCTGGCGAAAGACCTCGGCGAATTCGGCGCCGGCGGGCTGCGGCGCGCCCTGTGCCACCACCTCGAAGGCGCTGGCAATCGAGTGCCCGGCGCGGAGGGCGCGGGACATCATATCGATGCCGAGAGCCAGAGAATCCTCAAATTTCTTCAAACGGCTGCGGCGTGCCCACCAGATGCGTACCATAGGCAGCGCGCCCAGCACTACGGCGCCCCCGATTCCCAGGGGAGGCGTGTGGGTGAAGAACATCACGCCGACATATCCGATGCCTGCCAGAAGCAGGGTCTGCACCACGATTGAGGTGGGGTCCGCTTTCACGCCAGACTGCAGAACGAAGCGGCGGAAGCGCTGCATAGGCCCGTACTCGCTCAGGACCTGCTCGATCCACCCGAAACGGGTGACCGTTTGTTTGCGCAGCAGCTGAATCGCGTCCACCGGCGCATCGCCGGCCGCGTTCACGGCGGCGATGGCATCGATCCGGCTCTGGAAGGCCTTCGCATCCGTCGAAGGCGTCATAGCCACAAACACAATGCCGAAGCAGAGCAGGAAGACCAATCCGAAAATAACAAGCAGAAGCATCATGGGAATTCTCGTGTTCAGACTTCCATGGAGTGGTCCATCATGCCGCTGGGCAGGGGAATCCCGGCGGCCGCGAGGCGTTCGCCGAAGCGCGGCGTGATCCCGGTGGAACGGAATCTCCCCTTCACCTTACCGTTGTCGCCGATGCCTTCCTTCTCGAAGACGAAAAGATCCTGCATGCTGATGACGTCGCTGTAGGCGCCGGTGAGCTCGGAGATGTGCGTGATGCGGCGCGAGCCGTCGCTCAGACGGGCCGCCTGAATGATGACGTGGATGGCGGAGGAGATCTGCATGCGGATGGCCTTCTCCGGCAGGCGGATATCGCCCATCATGCACATGGTCTCCAGGCGGGAGAGGGCGTCGCGCGGGGTGTTGGCGTGAACGGTGGTCAGCGACCCGTCGTGACCGGTGTTCATGGCCTGCAGCATATCCATGCATTCCTCGCCGCGAACCTCGCCGAGGACGATCCGGTCGGGCCGCATACGAAGGGCGTTGATGACCAGCTCGCGCTGCCGGATCGCGCCTTTGCCCTCGACGTTGGGAGGACGGGTTTCCAGACGAACCACGTGCTCCTGGCGCAGCTGAAGTTCGGCCGAGTCTTCGATGGTGACGATGCGCTCCTTGTCGGAGATGAAGCTGGAGAGCGCGTTCAGCAGCGTGGTTTTTCCGGCGCCGGTGCCGCCGGAAATCACGATGTTGAGCCGGGCAGAGACCGCGCAGCGCAGCAGCTCCAGCATGGGAGTGGTCAGCGCCTTGTTCGCGACCAGTTTTTCCGCAGTCAGCGGCGACGAGCCGAACCGCCGGATGGAAAGAATGGGACCGTCGATGGCCAGGGGCGGAATGATGGCGTTGACGCGCGAGCCGTCCTTCAGGCGGGCATCGACCATCGGCGTCGATTCGTCCACGCGGCGGCCGACTGCGGAAACGATCTTGTCGATGATTTGCAGCAGATGGCGATTGTCCTTGAAGCTGACATTCGTCCGTTGCAGCACGCCTCGGCGTTCCACGTATACGTGGCTGTATGTGTTGACGAGAATATCGTTGATGGTGTCGTCCTTCAGCAGCGGCTCAAGCGGGCCGAGGCCGAAGACCTCATCGAGCACTTCCTGAGCCAGGCGGTCGCGTTCCACCGAGCTCAGAGGCACGCTTTGTTCGCCAATAATCTGCTGGATGAGCGTAAAGAGCTGCTGCTGCCCGGCGCGGCTTTCCTGCGCTTCCCCCAGCTTTTCCAGATCGATGCGCTGAATCAGTTCCTGGTGAACGGCGGATTTCAGTTCCTGCTGTTCTTTCTCGCGCAGCAGCCGGGGGCCGGTCGCGGCGGTGCGCAGGCCGGTTCCGTTGCTGCGCAGGGCCGCCGGATCGAGACGAGAGGTGAGATTCAGGCTCAGGTCAGCCATGGCTCACTACTCCTTTTTCTGTCCGAAGAGGGAAAAGCCCTTGCGGGCCGCCTGGGGTTGCTCCTCAACGGCTCCGGTGAGGATGGCGGCCCAGCGGGAAAACTGAGAGGCAAATTCGGATTTTTTGTTCGGGATGATGGGTTCTCCGATGTTGATGGCGCGAAGGCATTCGTTGTACGCGTTGGGCAGGCGAACCTCAACCGGCACGCGGATGGCTTTTTCAATTTGCTCGATGGCAACCGCCCCGTGCGATGAATAGCGGTTGATCACGACATGCAGACGAGCGGAAGTGGATTCGTTGCGGCTGAGGCCGTCGATATAGCGCGAGAGATCGCGGATGGAACCGAGATCGGGGGCGGCCACCAGATAGATCTGGTCCGAGCAGTCCATGACCGCGAGGTTGGTATCTTCCAGTGAGGTCTGACAGTCCAGAATTACGAAGTCGTACTCGCCGCGGAGGAATTCGAGGGTTCGTTCCAGGGCGTCCGGATCCACACCCCGGGAAGGATCGTGGGTCTCCGGGGAAGCCAGAACTTCCAAGCCGCTGGAATGTTTGGCGATGAATCCGCGCAGCAGCGCTGAATCCAGCCGGCTGACGTTGCGGATGAGCTCGTCGAAGTGGTAGCGGGTGCCGTCCAGGCCGAGATAGAGGCAAACGTGGCCGAATTCCGGGTGATTATCGATGAGCAGGACGCGCTTCTTGTGCAGGTTGACCAGAAAATACGCCAGCGTCACGGCGATAGTCGTGGTGCCCACACCTCCCTTCGCGCCGAAGAAGGAGATGATGTGGCCGGAGGCGCGGGTGCGTCCCATGGTGGCCGTCCACTGCTTCTCCTGGCGGTCGAAAGTATCGGCCAGCTGACGGGGGTCGATGGGCTTGCGCAGAAACTCATTGCAGCCGGCGCGCATGGCGGCGAGAAGAAGATCCGGATCGCTGCGCTCGGAAAGCGCGGCAGCGAAGAACCGCCCAAAGAAAAGCTGGTTGAGATAGGCGACTGTGTCCATCGCACCGCGGGGGTCGCGGTCGAAATCGATCACCGCCAGTACCCCGTCGGCGGCCTTCGTCTCCTGGGACAGGGCCGGCCGGCGAGCGGCGGAGATGTATTCCTCCAGCGCCTCGCGGCTCACCGACCAGGAAAGCTGGGCGGCCGCCTCGGCGATGCGATCGGTCAGGTCGCGGTCGACGGCCACCGTGAGCAGGGCCACCGTCAGCGTGCGCGAGTTGCCGGTCGTCTGTGCCATCCTCCATCCCTCCGTTTACTGCGGCTGCGGCTGCGACGGTGTCTGTGGCGAATCACCCTTAGGGACGATTCCGCCCATGCGCTTGTCGAATTTCTGATCGTCGAGGAAGGGCACCACCATCTTTGGCTGCCTCGCCGGCGGGTTCTCCACCAGCGGATTCACCAGCGTCGGTGTCACGATCACCGCCAGTTCATCGACGGAATGCGTGGAGTTCTTCGTCTGAAAGAGCTTGCCCAAAATGGGAATATCTCCGATTCCAGGAATCTTCTCGAGCTGGTCTGTCGTTTCGTTATCCAGCAGCCCCGAGATCATAAAGCTTTGGCCGCTCTTCAGCTCCACTTCGGTTTGCGCGCGGCGCGTGGAAAGCGCAGGAATGGTATATCCCGAGATGGTCACGGCGTTCGTATAATCCAGCGAGCTCACTTCCGGCGCAACCTTCAGCTGAATGGTGCCGTCGGGCAACACGGTGGGCGTGAAGTCCAGCTTTATGCCGTAGGGGCGAAACTGGATGGTCACCGAGGTGAACCCACTGGATGCACCCTGGATCACGGGAAATGGAAATTCACCGCCTGACAGGAACGAAGCGGTTTCGCCGCTCACCGCGGTAATCGTCGGCTCGGCCAGAATCTGCAGGATTTCCTTGCTCTCCAGCGCCTCGATCGCCGCGCCCATCCCCAGGTTGTTGTTGAAGTAGAACAGGTTCAGCAGCTGGCTGACTGAGATTAGCCCCTGACCGGGAGCAGCGCCGCTGCTGCTCGTCGTCGAGCCACTCGCCGAGGTGACGGTGGTGCCCATCACGCTCACCGCGGGGTACTGACCCGTCGAGGTCGTAAATGTGTTCTTGCCGCTCGTAAAGAAATTGAAGCCCATCTGCTCGGCGCGCGAACGGTCGATCTCCACCACGCGAACCTTCAGCCGCACCTGAGTCGCGTGCTGCGGTGCCAGGAGCATCGAATTCGCCACATTCTTCGAAAAGAGGCCAGCCAGTTTCACCGCCTGGTCCATGGCTGCGGGAGACGATACGATTCCCGACAAGGCCACCGAATCCTCGTGGCCTTCGACCTGGATGTCTTCCGTCGGCAGCGCCGCACGGAGCGCCTGGCGCAAGTCCGAGACGTCCATGTCAGCCGTGATCTGCCAGGAGTGGGTGTGACCGGTTTCATCCCACAGGATCAGGCTGGTCACACCGGGAGCTTTCGCGGTCACCACGATCTGGTTCGGGCTGGAGGTGAGGGAATCCAGCACGTCGGGATTGCTCACGTAGACGCGGAGCAACCGCTCTCTCGTATTGACAAACATCGACCGGCCGACGACCAGGTGCAGCGAATTGCCGATCAGGACCGTGCCGGCAGCATCGTGCACCATGGGCACCGGCACTTCAGGCTGCACGAGAGCGCTGGGCTGCGCCGGAGCACTCACCTGCGCCGGAGAGCTCGCCGGTGCGTCAGCTCTGGGCTGATCGGGAGCCTTCTGCGCCGCCGCACCCGGGATCGCCACGGCGCTCAGCGCTGCCGCGATCAGAGCCCACATCCGAAATGTTGCGTGTCGCCTGGTCATCGCTTGCCTCAGTGAAAACTGTCCGTTGTGCGTTTGTTCCCCATCCAGGTTTCCACTACCCACGGCTTCGGCGGAGGTGGCGTGCGCTGGCGAGCAATCCTTTGGCGCGTGATCGGCAGTCCGGCGAGTTCCTCCACGTCAACAGGCGTGTCCCTTCCCGTGGCGCCATCCCGCCCATTGCGCAGGACGAAATGAATGTTCCCCTGGGCCGCGGCCAGAACCGCTTTCTCCGCGTCTTCGGGCGAAAGCAGCAAAGTGACGACATCCACATCGACCGGCTTCCCGGAGGGATCGGGCTGAATCTGATGTCCCGCCGCAAGCACTTCCACATCCTGCAGGACCGTCGCGGTAATGGGCGTAATCTGACTGCCCTCGTGGTAGGTCACGAGCATATCGACGTGCGTTCCCGGCATCAGGAAGCCGGCGACGCCTACCACTTCGTCCGAGCGCAGGGCGACCGCGCGCATTCCCTGCGGAATCTCGCCCGTAAGTCCGACACCGGAGCCCGCCGCCGCCAGTTGCTGGTCGAGGATCGGCTGCCCCGAAACCACCGAATAGAGCAGCGAGCGGCCCACCACG